>JAHILC010000282.1 GCA_018897225.1 Actinomycetota bacterium | reverse complement strand
TCAAATAGATAATTACAAATATTTAAATTCTAGTTCCATCAGGCCTAAAGATTTATTCTTTTTTCTTTGAGTTTCTTTCATTTTTTTTATTCTTTGAACCCTTGCATTGGGAAAAGCTATTCTAATATTTTCCTGGAATTGTCTTTTCTTGGCTTTCCCCCAATATATGTTTCATCCATTTCAACTATACCCATTAAAAAAGTAGAATTATCAATCATGGCCCGTCTGATTCTCATTGCCATATACCATGCTGTTCTATAAGTTACTTTTAAATCTCTTTGCAGTTGCTTGGCCGATATTCCTTTTTTGGCATTGATAATCAAAGAAATGGCCAAAAATCATTTTATCTTTATTTTCAGTTGCTTTTTATGGCGCTAATCTATTAAAATATAACAGTTATTTAAGATTTAAGGATTTTATAAGATGAAAGATAAGCATATAAAATGAAAGAAGAACACGTAAAATATTTAGAAGAAATCGCAGGCCAGGATAAGGTACTAACAGATATTGAAGATAAAATATGTTTTGGCTTTGATTCCACAAGACTTCAGTATCTGCCGGATGTAATAGTAAAGGTAAAAGACAGCCGGCAGATCAGCAGCATACTTAAGTTTGCAAATGAATATAAAATACCTGTAACTCCAAGAGGAGCAGCAACAGGACTCAGCGGCGGCTGCCTGGCAGTCAATGGGGGGATTTTGCTGGTCCTTCTTGAAATGAACAGGATTTACTATGTCAATCCCATAGATTTGCTTGTAGAAGTCCAAGCCGGAGCTATTACTGTCGATGTAGACAAAGCTGCATCAAAATACAAGCTCTTTTATCCTCCTGACCCGGGAAGCATGAAAACTTCCACAATCGGTGGAAATATTGCCGAAAATGCAGGCGGGCTGAGAGGTTTGAAATATGGTGTAACCAAGGATTATGTCAATTCCATGGAAGTCGTCCTACCTACAGGTGAGATCATCGATATCGGCACCAGGACTGTTAAAAGTGTTACGGGGTATAATCTTGTTGACCTGATGGTGGGATCTGAAGGAACGCTCGGCGTGGTCAGCAAGGCAACGCTGGCGCTTTTACCTATCCCACCTGCAAGAGCAAGCCTGCTTGCCCTGTTTAATAATCTCACAGAAGCTGCAAAGACAGTCAGGGATATTGTAGCTGAAGGTGTAATCACTGCAACACTTGAACTTGTTGATAATGTGACAATAAATGCAATTGAAGATTACCTTAAAATCGGGCTTAACAGAAATGTTGGCGCAATGCTTTTAATTGAAGTAGACGGCCAGCAGGGCTCAGTTGATATTGAAGCTGAAGTCATAAAAAAAGTCTGCGCGCAAAATAATGCCCTATCCTGCAAACTGGCAGCATCTGAAAAGGAAAGAGATGTTTTATGGTCGGCAAGAAGAGCAGCGCTTTCTTCACTTGCAAGGATAAAACCCTCAACCATACTTGAAGATGCAACAGTGCCAAGAAGCAGGATTGTAGAACTTGTTGAAGCAGTGAACAATATCGCAAAAAAATATGACATTATGATTGGTACCTTCGGCCATGCAGGTGACGGAAATCTCCACCCGACGATACTTACGGACCTGAGAGATAAGGAAGAAGAGAAAAAGGTTGAGAAGGTAATTGAAGAAATTTTTATTGAAACCGTTAAACTTGACGGAACCCTGTCGGGAGAGCATGGGATAGGACTTACCAAGGCAAGATTTTTAAAGCTTGAAATTTCAGATGAAGTTTACAAGCTTATGAAAAAAATAAAGCATGCGCTTGATCCAAATAATATCTTAAATCCCGGGAAATTGTTCGTGGATTAATAAATCATAGGAAAATAAAAAATGCCAAAAACTAAAATTTCAGAAAAAGATGACGAGTTATTCAGCTGCAGCAGGTGTGGCGCCTGCCTGGCAGTTTGTCCGGTCTATAAGCAAACCTTAGATGAAGGAGTTGCCCCAAGGGGCAAGTTAAGCCTTATAGAAGCCGCTGCAAATAATAAGATTGCTATTTCCGAAAAGCTTTCTCAAAAAATTTATACGTGCACACTTTGCAATTACTGCACCAAGGAATGCCCGAGCGGTGTAAAAGTTGACGAGCTTTTCAAAGCAGTGAGAGGCGATCTCGTTGAAAGTAAAAAATATCCTGAAGTTTTGGATTACCTTAAAAGTAAGATAGAAAAAGCATACAACATTACATTTGATACCAACCAGGGAAGGCTTGACTGGATAACGCAGCAGCCTGATGCAAAGTTTGAAGACTACTTGAAGGAAACTGCAGATGTCCTATATTTTGTCGGCTGTGTTTCGTCGTTTTCACCCCGTTCCTTTCCCATACCACGTTCGATAACACAAATCTTTAAAAGAGCGGGAGTGGATTTTACATTGCTTGGTGAAGATGAATGGTGCTGCGGGTTTCCTTTATACAGCTCTGGCATGAAAGACGAAATTGTAAGACTTGCAGACCATAATATAAGAAAAGTGAAGGACAAAAAAGTAAAACTGCTGGTTGCTTCCTGTCCATCCTGTTATCATACCTGGAAGCATGATTATCCGAAAGTAGCAAATGAAAAAATAGATTTTGAGATAATGCATATATCCCAGTATTTACATGCGCTTATCAAGGAAGGCAAAATAAAACTAAATGCCATAAATGCCAGAGTCACTTATCACGACCCTTGCGATCTCGGCAGGAATTCAGGTATTTTTGAAGAGCCGAGGGAAGTTATAAAAAGCATTGAAGGTATAGATTTTGTCGAACTTCCGTCCGCAAAGCTTGAGGCAAACTGCTGCGGCGGAGGCGGTAATCTTGAGTATTTAGATCCAGGGCTTTCTTCAAAAATTGCAGAAGCCAAAGCTTCGGAAATTATAGGTACCGGAGCAGAAATAGTGGTATCATCATGCCAGCAGTGTGAAAGAACAATCAGTACTGCGCTAAAGAAGAAGAAAGGTGAGATAGATTACAGACTCAAGGTAATGGATATTTCAGAGCTGATTTTGCAGAGTATGTTATAACAAATTTCAATAAACCAAGGAGGCAAATCATGCAAATCGAAAGCTATAATTTTCCCGATGATTTATATTATGAAAAAAATCATTTCTGGGCAAAGAAAGATACTGATGGGAATGTTATTTTTGGCGCTACCGATTTCTTTCAGAAACTTGCAGGAGAGATAGTATTTATAGAACTGCCAGCTAAAGGCGCAAAAGTCCAGCAGGGCCAGTCATTTTCTTCCCTCGAATCAGGCAAATGGGTTGGTAAGGTTTTTGCTCCTGTTTCAGGAGAAATCGTTGATGCAAATGGCGAACTTGAAGACTTGCCCGAGCTTATAAACCAGTCTTGTTATGATGAAGGCTGGATTGGTAAAATCAAGCCTTCGGACCTGGATGAAGAGCTTGCAAATCTCATGAAGACTGGGCCTGATTTTGAGAACTTTATAAAAAGTGAAATGCAAAAGCATAAGAAATGAAAAATAAAATTAAGATAGACGTAGAGCCTATCGGAAAAAGGATTTTTCTTGACGGGCCTGAAAATACTTTGGACGCTATCAGGGAAGCAGGAATCGGGATAAAATCTGTTTGCGCAGGAAAAGGAAAATGCGGAAAATGCAGGATCATACTACTGGATAAATCCAGGAATGCTCCTAACGAGCGGGAACAAAAGATACTTACCGGTGATGAAATTCAGCAT
>JAHILC010000281.1 GCA_018897225.1 Actinomycetota bacterium | reverse complement strand
GAGAAGGGAAGCAAGATACCAATCATTGCAAGAATTATTGCAATAGTAAATGCTTATGATGTAATGGTTTATGGTAGGCATTATAAAAAACCTGTTTTAAAAGAAGAAGCCATTAAGGAATTGAAAAAATGCTTGACATCCCACTGGTATGTATATTATGATATGTTAACCATATAGATACTGGTATGATACACATTGAAAACTTATTTGCTCTCAAATTTCTTTTTAAAAAGAAAAATATAAAAAGGAAAAATAGTGCCATTAGTCCATTTCAAAGAATTGATGGAAGATGCAGAAAAAAGAAATTATGCAGTTGGTTATTTTGAAAGCTGGAATCTGGAGTCGTTAATGGCCGTTGCAGATGCTGCAGAAGCTAAAAGCTCACCTGTAATCATAGGTATTAGCGGAATTGATTTTCCTAATTTTGAGAAAGAATTAAAAAATATTCTGGGTGTTTATTCCAGCTTATTAAGAGAAATAGGGAATAAAATGGCTGTTCCTGTTTGCACAATATTTAATGAATGTCCATATTTTGCTCTGGTCATAAAAGCAATAGATGAAAAATTTGGAATAGTAATGTATACCAATGAAAAAATACCAATAAAGGATTTAATTTCTAAGGTTAAAGAAATTGCCAGAAAAGCACACAAAAAAAACATTTCCATAGAAGGGGAAATAGAAGCACCGCTAGGATTAGAATATGAAGTTACAGATATTCCCGAATCTTATAGGTTGAGATACACACATTTGAAAAAAGCTATAAGTTTTATTGAAAAAACAGGAGTTGATTCTTTGAGTGTTAATATTGGACAGGCACATATAAAGGGTGATATTAAAACACACCTGGATTTAACACTACTCAAGAAACTTAAAGAAAACATTTCAATACCTCTGGTTTTACATGGAGCAAGTTCAATTCATCATGAAGATATTACAGAAGCTATAAAAATAGGAATACGGAAAATTAATGTAGGCAGAGAATTAAAACAATCTTACTTCCGGGCTATCAGAAATTCCTGCATCGATACTGAAAGTGACTTTAATCCTTATAAAGTAATCGGTTCAGGTACCGATAAGGATATTTTAAATATTTCAAGAATTGCATTGCAAAAAACTGTTGAAAATCTGATGGTTTTGTTTGGAAGCGCATACAAAGCATAAGTAAATTAATTCTAATGAGGGATGTTTTTATGAATTACAATATAGATAGAAAAAAACCTATACCATATTATTATCAAATCCAGCAGCAAATTATTGATGCAATAGAGAATTCTGAATGGAAGCCCGATGAGTTTATTCCATCCGAAAGAGAACTTTCTGATAAATTTAAAGTCAGTAGAATCACTACCAGAAAAGCCTTAGATAATCTTATGATTGAAGGCTATATAAAAAAAATTAAGGGCAAAGGCGCGGTAGTTGCAAAACCCAGAGTAGAAGAACAATTATTTAACAGGTTAATAGGAACATACCAGGATCTAAAAGATAAAGGTTTTGATATAAAGAATGAAATCTTAAGTTTTGAAGTTTTAAAAGCTGAGAAAAATATAACAAAAGAATTGAATCTAAGTGAAAATGAAGAAGTATTTAGATTTGAAAGGCTTAGGTATATAGATGAAGAACCCTATCACTTTTCAAAAACATTTATACCTAAAAAAATCTGTCCCAATTTTGATCCCAAATTTTTAGTAGACAATTCTTTAATTCAAGTACTGGAGGACAAATACGACTTAAAAATATATAAGTTAAAAAGAGTATTGCAGGCAAACGTTGCAACAGTGGAAGATTCAAAATTATTTAAAATTAAAATTGGCTCACCGATACTTACATTTTTTAATACCGCTTATATAAAAGATGGAACAGCAATAGAGTATACATTAAATAAAATCAGAGGCGACATGTCTAAATTTGAAATAGAAATAAGTTTAGAAAAAGTTGAAGATATGTCCCATGTTATAAATAAAAAAAATTAATAACCTGAAATGACTAAAAAGAAAGGAGGAGGCCTATTGAAGTTAAAT
>JAHILC010000280.1 GCA_018897225.1 Actinomycetota bacterium | reverse complement strand
GTAAAAATAGTAAATATTAGAATATAATAAGGTTTTAAAAAAGCTTTAAATGAAAAATTTTTAATTTTTTTATTTTCTTGCATATTTTGAGTTTGCCTCAAATTATTCTTATATACTTGTTGTATAAATCTTCCCAAAAATCTGTATTTGCAGGCAGATAATTTTTTATGGTTGAGGAATTCAGGGAAACCTGACGGCCTTCTTCAAGATTCTTTATTTCTCCAGAAGCCTTGAGCTGCATGAGCAAGTTTCCGATAGAAGTTGTTTCAGTTGGGCCCGCATTAACTGGAAGCCCTGTTGCATCAGCAATCCACTGGCACAGAAGAACATCTTTTGTTCCCCCTCCAACTATATGAATTAAATCCAGCCTGTTTCCAGTGATTTTTTCCAGTATTTTGAGATTATGTTTTACTTTTAACGCCATGCTTTCGTAAATAACTCTGGCAACCTGGCCGATACTTTCGGGGATTTCCCGACCTTTTGATTTACAGAATTTCCTGATTGCCTCTGGCATATCTGTCTGGTTAAGCATAAAAACAGGGGCATCTACATCAATAAACGCACCAGCTGATTCAGTATTCTTTGCAGCAAACATTATCTCATCCCACGAAATTTCTTTTTGTAAATCTTTAACCCACCTGTCGTGGCACTGCTGTATTAACCACATACCTATGAAATTCTTAAACAGCAAAGTCAAGCCTTCCACTCCAACTTCATTGGCAAATCCTGATTCAAATATTTTCCTGCTGACAAGAGGTTTTTCCATTTCAATTATTGTAATTCCCCACGTGCCAATGCTTATAAATACCTTGTTTGGCGACTTACCAACAACAGGAATTCCTGCAATGGCTGAAGGAGTATCATGGCTTGCAGGAGCAATTACTGAAACAGTTTTAATACCTAATTCACCACAAACACTCTTCTGCAACTGCCCCACCCTTGTTCCGGGCTGGACAATATCACAGAAAATATTCCTTGGAAAACCTAGTCTTTCAATAATTTTATATTCCCACTTCTTGTTAAAGGGACTGCACATGAGAGTTGAGTGCGCATCTGTATATTCATTAAAAGCATTCCCTGTAAGAAAATAGTTGAATAAATCAGGCATCATTAAAAATTTATAAGCTTCCAGATACTCAGTCGCATCCTGCGTTTTTAATGAATATAAATTGAAAATACTATAGTAAGATGCAAGCGCGCATCCGGTCAGATTAAAAAGCTCTTCTTTTGGGATAACTTTAAAAACTTCATCACAGATACTGTTGCGCCTGGCATCCCTGTAATGTATGGGATTTGAAATCAATTTGCCATTTCTGTCAATTAAACCAAAATCAACGCCCCATGTATCTATACCCATAGATTCAATGTTGTTAAAATTCTTAAAAGATAATGCAAGGCCTGTTTTCAATTCAGAGAATAATTTTAAAAAATCCCAGTAAAGTGTTCCTGTTGCATAAACAGGAACATTATCAAACCTGTGCAGGACTTCGAAATTGAATTTTTTTCCATCAAAATTTGCTATTGATGCCCTGCCATTGCTTGCGCCAAAATCAAAGATTAGAAAGTTCTTTTCCGCCATAGTTTCCCTTTTTTTTATATATGCAGTTTTAAAATTTTTTCTTATGCTT
Organism: Actinomycetota bacterium; assembly: GCA_018897225.1. Lineage (GTDB taxonomy): Bacteria > Actinomycetota > Humimicrobiia > Humimicrobiales > Humimicrobiaceae > JAHILC01. The sequence continues at coordinate 7,070 of JAHILC010000280.1, read as the reverse complement.
GATTATTACTTTGCCCCCATAACTTTTACAAATTCCTTGGCTGCACTTGATGCATCAGGAGCATATATCTCTATGCCATACATATCGGCAAAATGCTGTGTAACCGGAGCGCCACCAACAGCCAATGCCACGCTCTTTCTCAATCCGGCATCCTCTATAGCCTTTATATGCTCTGGAACATTAGCAAGTGTTGTAGTAAGCAAGCCTGAAAATGCAACAATGTCCGGCTTGTACTGCTTTATTGCATCCACAAATACGCTGTAATCCACATCTATACCTAAATCTATTACCTTAAAGCCCTGGCCTTCTGCCATAATAATAACAAGATTTTTTCCAATATCGTGCATATCTCCTTTTACCGTACCTATAACAACAGTCCCTTTTTCGGCAATATGTTCAGACCCCTTAAGAAGAGGCTTAATCACGTCCATTGCAGTTTTCATTGCTTTTGCTGCAAGCAGCATATCAGGCATGTACAGTTCACCCGAACCAAACTTATCTCCCACATCAATCATTGCGGCAGAAAGGGACTGGTTTATTATTTTGTCCAGGCTGATACCCTCGTCTATTGCCTTTAAAACCAGTCCTGTTATGTCTTTGTAATTGCCTGCAGCTACTGCAGAATATAAATCTTTTAAAGTTGACATTATCCTTTTTTTCCTTTCTTGCTAGATAATTTTAATATATCCCATATTTATGAATTGCATTTATGTATGCAATTACATTTTCAAAATTTATGTAATTTACAACTGAATGCGAAACTGTTGCAACATAGCCGTAGCCTGGCTTTAAAACATCCATATGCTCTTTTACATCAGCGTCTACATCTTCAGGGGTTCCTTTTGATAAAGGAAATTCTATATCTACATTTCCAGACAGGCAAAGCCTATCACCATACCTTTTTTTATATTCCCTATAATCAACACTGTATGGATCCATGGGATTAAGGCAATCTAACCCCATTTCAATTAAGTCTTTAACTATGTCATCTATCCTGCCGTCAGAGTGAAACATTATTGGTATCCCTGCATTTACCGCTGGCTCAAAAATTCTTGCCATTCGCTTTACCCAAATATCCTTAAAGATTTTAGGCGGGATAAAAAGGCCTGTTTTAAAAGCTACATCATCTGCAGGAAAAATGAAGTCTACACCTTCAGCCACAATAGCTTTTGAAAGATTTACAAAATGAACACATGACGCTTCAAGCATTTCCTCAATAAGCTCCCTGTCTTCATAAACCATCATCATAAAGTCATTCATACCTACAACAAACTCATAGAGCGTTTGACTCAGGCAGCCAAAAACTACCGAAACTCCTACTTTTGAGTTTCTGCGCTTTATGGTTTCCTTGTATTCCCTTATATATCCTACCGTGCTATTTATATTGGCTTCCGAATCAAGCACCAGCGACTCATAGTCTTTTCTGTTTTTTACTTTTCTGTTATAAGCAGGAACAAGGTTTCCTTTTTCATCATACCTTTTAAATGGCGTCCACAGTCCTCCGTCAAACATTATCGCGTCTTGTCCAATTAGGTTACACAAATCTATATAGTCGTCAGGAAACATAGGTCTTCCCTGCTCTGCGTCTGCGCCCTTAGCCGGGTCCCCTCCATATGACAGGGTATTTCCGGCATATTTTCCCAGAAGCTTTTCAACATGCTTGTCTTCATACAGGATTTCAAAATTGGGAACCCTGTCCACCGGTTTTCGCTTAAATGCTGCAAGCAATCTTTCCTTATCAGGTCCACCCTTGAAGGGTTCTATTGTTTTTGAATTTACCATTTTTTTAGATCCTCCTTTAAAAAAATTAATTAAAACAAATCAACCAAAAAAGAAAATAATTCTTCGCTGGATAATGAAAAGGATTGCAATTTAAATATACAAATAATCCTTGTAATCATATCTTCTTATTTTCTTCAAATCAGCCCAGTATGCAAACTCTTCAAGATAAGGTCCAATATTTTTCATTACCATAGGGAAATGATGAGGAAGTCCATTTACCAGAAAAGTATTTGCAAGATCCCATGTTTTTATTGGATCCTGGTAGAGTTTTAAATCATTTACCCAACCCCGGCTGCCGCAAAATGATTTTTTGTCAGGGTCAAAGAATTTACCTGTAACATAGTAGAATTTATCACCTTCACCGGAAAGCCTGAATACAGTTACATCGCCTTTTTTAAAAATCAAATCAGTAACCGGTCCGCAGTTTTTTACGCTTTCTGCATAATCAGCAAAATAGTGCTTTTCACAGATTACTCCACGCTCATTCGCCATCTCAAACGGCGCAGATCCACAATGCCACAGAAGAAGAGAATCGTCTCTTTCATCAAATCTTGCCAGATCCATAAGCGCCACAACTTCACCGGTAAGATGCCTTAAGATAAGCATGGATATCGTCCCGAGTACATCAGCTTCACACCCTGCTACTGTGCCATCGCTGTTTAATAACGAGTTTACCAGGCAGCCTACCATCTCCTTTAAAGGCATCAGTTTTGGCCAGCATGAAAATGCAACTGCAGCATAATTATTTTCTTGAGCTATCTTCTTTATTGCAAGATACATCTTTACGGAATCACGCACCTTATCTTCTGATACCCTGCTTATTTTTGCAGTGGATTTTACTCTTGAAAAAACCTTTTCAACATCAGAATCAGTTATTTTTTCACCAAGAGAAATAATATCCTCAACCTCATAGTCTCTTGATACGTCAACTTTAAGACTCCTATAGATCTCTCTTGTATTAACCATATGATTTATATGGCCATCTGCAAGCTTCCCGATTTGCGCAACCCTTGAATCCTTTATGCCTTTTAACGCCTGGAGGGCTTTGATAGTTATTTCAAATCTTGGTTTAAAAAATTTGCTGTTCATATCGCCAAAAAACCACTTGGTCTTTTTTGGACTGCCCAGAAAATTATGCTTTGACAGTCCTATATTCTGGGAAATGTTTACAAAAGAAGCAAAAGTCATAGGCCCTTCTTCTGATAGTTCTTCAATTGCCCATAAACCAAAATCTGCCCTTGATTTCATAATCTCATATACCAAATCACCAATTATATAAGAAGGATGGAAAAGAAGCACAAAATCCAGATCCTTTGAATCAATTTCTTTCCTGATGTTTACTGCCTGCTCCATGTTCTGCATGACAGTATCAATTACATAAAGCTCAAAACCCATAACATCAGCCATTTTAGCAAGGTCTTTCTGATAGCTTTTAAATAATTCAAGTCCTTTTGTGGAAAAGCCTTCCATAAAACCAGAAACAAAGCCAACTTTTAATTTTTCCATTTAATTCTCCTTTGAAAATATATTTGTCAATATAATCTCACTTTTTTAATCTTATTGCTGTTACTTCTATTATACATAAAATGAATTGACTTTCTATAATTTTAAATTGCAATTAACTGAAAGAAATTTTTGTCTTGCATTCATATTTTTATAACTAATTCTTCAATATATTTTCAAAACTTTGTATTTTTTCTTTTCAAAACTCTTTTTTCGAGCTTTGATGTAATTATATAAAATTCTTCGATTACTTCTACCAGGGAATCAACAGTCATTTTATGAATTTTTTCACCAAATTCTTTTGTAGCAAATGTTGGGTCACCTGCAGCGCCATGAGTTGAATTTTCCAGATACCAAGTAGACAGGTAATATCTTCTTTTTTTATCGGTGGCAAAGTCTACCGGACAATATTTTAAATCTGAGGTCATCATATCGGTATCATCAGCAAGCGACATGTCAACATTTTCTCCGGATAAATACAGCATTACCGAAGTTTCAATTTCACAAGCGTGCCCGATGCCGCCTTCTTTTGATTTCCTGTTTTTCTTAACAAATTCCTTATCCCACATATTAAATATATTTGCTATGGCTGGAAATACTTTAAAATCGTCTCCAACCGACCTTGCCACAACATCTATAAGTTTGAGATAAAAGAAACAGTAGACATAAAAAGACCAGTAGCCGGTAAGTTAGAGCAAGATGAGATAAAAGTCTTTAAAGAAAGATATGATAGGATAATTGAGGCAGGTCTTGATCAGAATCCAATTGCCAAAGTAAAGTATGGGCCAAAAAAGAGAGGTAGGATTAAAAAGAGCAAGGCAGAAAACTTGCTTGACCGCTTAAAAGTGCACTGGAGAGAGACACTGGCTTTTATGTACGACTTTAGCATACCATTTGATAACAGCCAGGCTTAAGCGTGATATCAGAATGATGAAACTCCAGCAGAAAATATCAGGTACTTTCCGCAGTGTTGACGGAGCAAAAACATTCTGTCGAATAAGGGGCTATATCTCTACTGTAAGGAAGAACTCATTTCCTGTAATTGATGCTATCCAGGCTGCATTTGAGGGAAATCCGTTCATAGTAGTACCCACAGAATCTTAAACTTCTCAATAGTTTTCTTAAAAATCTTTTTTTGATATCATATGTTGAGCTGGAAAGATTAAATAAAAATCTTTTGTAAGTATGCGTTAGTTTTTTTGATGGGCTGAACAGTTACTGTATCTTGCTATATTTTCCATTGATTGGGTACTATGGGGATAAATCCTATCTGTGCAGTACACATTAAATCCAAGAGTGATGCCATGATAAAATAAGTTCTGTCACCCTTTCTGTAATCAGTCCCTTTTTTTTGGCATGGACAATATTTAGATATTTACAAGTATAAAATTATGTGCTGGATTTTTAATATATACTGCTGCTATTTCAATATGGAAATGACCTTACAAAATATATGATGAAAAAACTCTATAATATATTTCCTTGCTCTCTTGAGTATTATAAAATATAGTGTAAGCATGAAAAAATAATAGAGGTGTTAAATGGATGCTTTACTTAAGACTAATCTGAATGATAATGAAAAAAAAGCGTTAAATCTGCTAAAAGAGAATCTGCAAAAAAGATACAAGATTTCAGAAATAATACTTTATGGCTCAAAAGCCAGGGGAGATTCTGAAAAGGAATCCGATATGGACGTTCTTGTAATCCTGGAAAATGAGGTTAATGATAATTTAAGGGAAGAAATCTTTAACCTAAGTTTTGAAATAGAATTGGAGTATGATGTTATTTTTGGAATATTGATAGAACAAAAAGATTTTTGGGGTTCTCTCAGGGCAAAATCCATGCCTATACATTGGAATATCGACAGAGAAGGTATAACAGTATAATGGAAAAAGATATCATCCAATATAGAAGACAAAGGGCAACTGAGACTATTGGCGAAGCAGAGTTATTGCTTGATAATCAAAAATTGTATGCTGCTGTTAACAGGATATATTATGCTGTATTTTATGAAGTGGTTGCTCTTTTATTGACAAAGAGTCTTTCATCTGCCAAGCATACCGGAGTCAGAAGTCTTTTTAATAAAGAATTCATAAAAAAAGGTATTGTAGATAAAAAACAAGGCGAATTTTACAATAGTATATTTGGATTTAGAACACGTGCAGATTATGAAGATTTTATTGAATTCGATTCCGAAAAAGTGAAAAGTTGGCTTAATAATGCAAAAGAATTTATTGATTCTATTGACAGGATTATTCAGACTCTGCTCAATGAGAGCAAGAAATATAATTAGAATAATGTTTAAACAATATATTAATTCTACTGTTTTTTAATATCTTTAACCAGTAAAATAAAAATACGGCGGCGTCCTACTCTCCCATACCGTTGCCAGTAAAGTACCATCGGAGCTGAAGGGCTTAACTTCTGTGTTTAATATTAAAACTTAAATTTTTTATTTTTAAAAAGGTCAATACAAACATCCACAGTTAAACCATCATAAAGGATTCCTTTATTTTTAGCGATTTCCTTCAATGCTTTATTTAAACCAATTGCAGGTCTATATGGCCTGTGAGATGACATGGCTTCTATAGTATCTGCAACTGCCAGGATTTTAGCTTCTAGCAAGATATCTTTATCTTTTAGTCCATATGGATATCCTGAGCCATTTATTCTTTCATGATGTTGAAGTATGGTTTCTGCAATCGGCCAGGGGAATTCTATATTTTTTAAAATATCATAACCTTCATTGCAGTGTGATTGAATAAGCATGATTTCTGCCTTGGACAGGCATGCAGGTTTGCTTAGTATGGAAAGAGGAATACACATTTTTCCTAAATCATGCAATATTGATATAAAATAAATTCCTTCAGTAATATTTGAATCTAACTTCATCGCTTTAGCTATTGCACTTGTCAGCGCAGCAACTCTTTTTTGATGGCCGGCAGTATAAGAATCTCTTCTTTCACTTATAAGTGCAAATGAATTTATAGTTTCATATAAAGCTCTTTTAGTATTAATATAATTTCTTTCTAATTCTTTTTCATATCTAATGCTTTTAATACCTATGGCAATATCATTTGCAACTTCATTTAAAAATTTTATTTCCTGATTTTTAAATGAATTTTCTACTCCTGAGTAAACATTTAAGTTTCCAATTATTTTTTTGTTATATATTAATGGAATAGCAGCCATTGCTCTATAATCTCTATACAATGCTTCACTTCTCCAGGGTTTGAAAAAAGTATCAGTGGCAATATCATTTACTACTAGAATTTTACCTGTCTCTGCCGTCATAACAACAGGATTATTCATTAAAGACAAATAGCCATCTTCTTTTCCGGCAAATGCTATACCATTTATTTTATTTTTTTGCGAATCTAAAAGCCCAATACAGATAAAAACATATTCCCCGGTTTTTATTAAAATATCACATACTTTTTGATATAGCTCACCTTCTTTTTTTACATGTAAAAGTAAATGATTTATTTTACTAATAGCATCTTTTAGGGTATTTAATCTTTTAATTTCCCCGTTTTTTAGGGATTTTTTATAAAGTCTTTTTGTTTTTAAAGAATTACTCATTAGCCTTAATAAAAAAAATTTTATTGATATTTTAAAATTTTTAATATATAATACTTTTGTATAAATAGTTTATTTAAAAAGTTTGTATTAACTATCTATTTAATACCATAAAATAAAAAATTTGTCAAAAACATCTATATAATTCTATAATATAAATGTTTGCTTTAATTGTAATTTTTTTATATAATGCTACATTAAGTTGT
>JAHILC010000279.1 GCA_018897225.1 Actinomycetota bacterium | reverse complement strand
TAAAAAACAATCCTTCTTCCTATCTTTAAATATTTATCAGAATTTGAAAGGATCCTGTAAGACATACCAGAAAATCATAAGAATTTGCTTTTGGATCCCCTAAGCATAAATAAGATATTTGCCAGGGTATCTACCTAAAACTGATAATGGATTTGCCAAAAGTATGAACTCTAAATAAAAAAAGGGATTTTGGATAAAAAATAAGCAGAAATATTTTCCGGTGATATAGTATATGTAAAATTTATGGTTGTGCCAGCCAGTTTTAGGCAAGGCTTTAATAATAGAAATTTAATATCTTTTTTAAAAGTCTGTATAATCACAATCTATATAATCATTTTGTGCATAGTCATCAAAAGAATCTGCAACTGCCAATCTTCCTGGCGGGGGTTTGCTTCTTTTAAACTCATATATGCCGAGGTAATCCAAAATCTTTTTTATAACCTTATAATCTTCTATAAACGCAATTATCCTCATATTGCCCCCACATTTTGGGCAATATGTAGAGTGTTACAATATGGAGAGCTCTCCATATGGGGCATACAAGGGGATCTACCTCATATATCTTTTTAATTAGCCTTGCCCAGGTCTTGCTGCAGTCCTTATTATATTCCTCCCCCTCTATGACATATTCTGATTCTGCTGTCCCCTGTTTTTTCCTTCTTCCCCGGCATACGTTGCTGTAATAACCTAAATATCGTAACATCTGTTCGTTCTTGTTGGGGATATCATTGATAAAGCTTTTCAGGGGCAAAGGCAGACAGATTCACCAGGAAATGAACTTTAAGAATTACTGGGTGGACCCAGTAGATATCTTAACTTGTCCAGATCCTTTTCGGGTTTCAATTTCTTAAAAAATATTACTCTATTTAATTTAAAATTATAATTCATATGATTTTTAATATAACATATTACTTTGACAACAGTATGTCAGTGATGAAGAAATGGCAATAATCCTTTATTCGATTACTTGCAAAAAAAAGTAAAAAAAGTAAAATAGAGTAAATTTAAACTTAAGAAGGGGCAGAAATGGAACATCCTATGTATGCGTTTTTCCAGGGTAAAATTGTACCAATAAGCGAGGCTAAAGTTGATGTGAGAACAAATGCCCTCCAATATGGTACCGCAATTTTTGAAGGAATAAGAAACTACTGGAACGATAAAGAGAAGTGCAATTACGTCTTTAGAATGCAAGACCATTACAGGAGACTTTTTAGTAATGCGAACATACTAATGATAAAAATAAAATATACCCTTGAAGAGCTTTGCGATATAACTCTTGAACTCATGAGAAAAGAAGATTACAGGGAAGATGCATATATCAGGCCATTTGCATATAACAGTGGGTTGAAAATTGGCCCCAAACTAATTGATAACGAACAGGACTTATTTATTTACAGTATCCCTCTCGGTGAATATTTAGAAACCAGCAAAGCTATTAATGTTTGCATATCTAGCTGGGCAAGAATACCTGATAATTGCATACCTCCAAGAGCAAAAATATCAGGTTCATATATAAACTCAGCGCTGCAAAAAACAGAAGCTTTGCTTAACGGTTATGACGAAGCTATAGTATTGACTTCCAACGGACAACATGTAAGCGAAGGCAGCGCCATGAATATATTTATGGTAAGAAACGGTGCACTTATTACCCCGCCTGTATTTGATGATATCCTCGAAGGTGTTACCAGGGATACAATATTAAAGATCGCAAAAGAAAAATTGGGAATTGAGACAACCCAAAGATCTATAGACAGGACAGAACTATATATTGCTGAAGAGCTATTCTTCTGTGGTACCGGTGCGCAAATATCCCCTATCGGTTCGGTAGATAAAAGAAGCATTGGTAACGGCCAGATGGGTGCATTAACTAAAAAGATACAAGATCTTTACTTCAAGGTTGTAAAGAATGAAATCAGCCAGTACGAATCCTGGTGCACTAGAATTTAAGATTTAATGCGCATATTTTATAATATGAGCATTTTTGCCTGCAGTTTGAAATGATGCTTTTGTTAAACTGGCGCTTTTTGATCCCATTTACAGCACTTATAATAGTATCTTCGAATTTTTTGAGCTCAGCTTCAGTAAAATTATGCTCTGTTTCTTTTCCATTTTCCAAATAAAGAATATAGCTTGAAATGCTGCTGGGCAGTATTGAAAAGATACCTGAAATACCAAGTACATAGGCTTTTAATTGATTTATATATCCAGAATTTTCGTTACCGGGATAAAACTTTGATAATTTGTAATCAATTATCCTGAATTTACCATCTTTCTTTATATCCATCCTGTCGACCTTGCAGGTTATATAATTACTATCCAGTCTCCAGTAAAATAGTTGCTCCAAAATGACGGAGTTTATATCTTCAGGCATAAAAAAGCTGCTTTTTAAAAAAACATCAAGGTAATATCTTGCCTGTTCTTCTTCGATATTTGAAAGCATGCAAGCAAGAATCTTATTACTTCCCTGAAGCATTATTGTGGAAATATGTTCAATATATTTATGGACCTTTTCTCCAAGCTGTATTCTTTCTGAAAAAGCTTCGGGTAAATTATGAATATATCGCAATGCATATAATTTCGGGCATTTAACGTATGTCAGCAGTTCTGTAAGAGAAAAAGAATTTTTGCCGGTAATCTTTTCGCCTTTGTAAATTCCTGCCGGGAATTTTTCTAACAACATTATATTTTTAATATATTTCTTTAATTCCTTTTTATCCAAATCTGTCAAATCTGTTAGTTTATCATTAAGCCAGGTCTGGTTATCGGCATTGGCGGCTAGCAAATTCTCTGCAGAATTTAAAGCATCAATATCAAGAAAATTATTTACTCTCTTTTTGGGATGATTTTTGGCTTTAATAAGGTTTTGAATGTCTATACTACCAGACTCATATCTGTCATTTATTTTGGTTTTAATTAATTCTGCTGCTTCTTTATTAATAATCTTATAACCACTTTCTAATTTCAGGATATCTTTTAAAAATGGAAGAATCTCTTTTTCCTCAAAATTGCTATATGACAGGAATAGGAACTTCTTTGCCCTGCTGCAGGCAACATAAAATATCCTTCTTTCCTCTTCAATTTTGGCCCCTTTAATTTCTTCTTGAAATAAAGTTTTATTCGTATAATTTTCTTTTTGCCTGTAAATTGCCCTGTCCATTCTTAAGTAAGCAGGTATTTTAAACTTGCTCCCTGATGAACCCTTAACAAAATAATCATTTTTCCAAAGCATAGGTAAAAAAACAGCTTCGAATTCAAGACCCTTGGCAGCATGAATGCTCATGATCTTTATGGAATTTGAATTCGTAAACTCAAAACTTTCCGGATCTTCATCATCAGTTTTAGCTACATCCTTAAGATAAATGATAAAACTGTCCAGATTATTGCCAATCTGGTTTTCTTCAAAATCTGCCGCTATTTTTATTAGAATTTCTACATTTTTTATCTGGACTTTCGCAGTCCTGTCAAAACATGATTTTAACTCGTTTGCAAGTCCGGAGTGCTGGAAAATTAAATTAACAAGCTCTCCCAATTTTAAAAATTGTGATTGGTTTAAGTAAAAACTGAATTCTTCTGTAAATTCTTTCAATCTTTGGCAAGAAAGTTCACTCAGGTAAGGATTTTGCGGCCAGTTCAAAACATAATCCATTATGCTGCTGGCGCTGAAATTACTTTTGATGTTTTTAGCCTGTTTCAGGAAAAAAATATCCCTGTCAGAAATTTTATACTTTTGCGACTGAAGCAGGTATAAGATATAAATTTCATCATTTATGTCCTGTACTGCCATAAGCCAGGAAATAATAAAGAGGATTTCCGGTTCATAAAAAAATCCTTTGCTTCCGACCACTTCATATCTTAAATTGTTCTTTTGGAGCTCATAAGTTATTTCTTTAAATCTTTTTCTTCTTGCCAGTATCGCAATATCTTTTAATTTCATGCCTGAATTTATCAGGCATTTTATGTTTTTTGCTATTTCAGCAGCTTCTTCTCTGAGTGTATTTTTAGCAAAGAATAATACTTCCGAATATTTTCCATCATATTCAGGCATTAAATTTTTAGTAAACCTGTCTTTATTTTCACCAATAACACTGCTGACAGCATTAATTATGTTAGCCCCTGATCTAAAGTTAGTCGTGAGATAATAATCCTTGATTTGGCAGCTTCTGAAAACATCCCAGTTATGAAAATTGAGTATGTTTTCAACGCATGCTCCACGGAAAGAATAAATACCCTGATCATCATCACCAACAATCATGATACTGTTGGCGCCTGGATTATAAAGCATGGATATAAGATAGCCCTGAGCAAAATCAGTATCCTGAAATTCATCAATAAATATATATTTGTACCTGTTTCTGTATTTTTGGCAAAGATCTTCATCTTTTAGCAGCAGCTGATAAGGCAGAAATATATGATCGTGATAATCGACATAATTATTGGCCATCTTTAGCTCTTCGTATTTTGAATAAATATCAAATAATTCCTGCTGGTACTGCCCAATTTCCTTTTCATCTCTTCTTAATGCAGTACTCTTATAATTGGATAAAACCTTGCCACAAACTTCTAAATAATTTTCGAATTTTTCAACAGTAACAAGATTGCTTTTAAGATCCCAGACAAATTTAAGCACGTCATCTAAAAATTTGCCCAGGTTTTTGCCGATCTTGATTTTTTCGAACTTGAATGAACCTATGACATTAAAAATAAGCTGCCATGACTTGGAAATGTTAATAAGCTTATAATTTTTCCCCAGAGACAGCTTTAGGCTATTTTCGCTTATGATGCTGTTGCCAAAGGAGTTAAAAGTAAAGATATCAATATTTTCAAAATCTATATTTTCTTTTAGATTATCTTTTATGCGCTGCCTCATATTTTCTGCGGTATTTCTTGTAAAAGTAATCGCCAGTACCTCATCTGGACTGCAGAGGCCTTCTCGCAATGTTTCAATTATGCTTTTTGTCAAAACAAAAGTCTTGCCAGAGCCGGCACAGGCTATAACTCGTTTGATGCCTGATTTGCTATTTAATATATCCAGCTGCTGCTCTGTTATTTTTATCTTATCTTGCATTATATCTTGGGCATATTACCTTATAATCACACTCTGAGCAAAGAAAGCTGCTTTCTGGTTCAGCTTCAAATTGCTCGCTTTTTATATTAGTTATCAAGCTTTTAACAAATTCTTTGAAATCACCCGTCAGGCAATAACTTTCAGGTATAGTTACGACAGGATCCTTATCATCACCAAGAAAAATATATTTTAATATACTTTTCTTATCTTTTAAAAACATTAAATCATCGCTTAACTCTTGGGCAAGATTATAAAGCTTAAGCTGAATTTCTTTTTCAAAATCCTTTACTGCCGCTCTTTTTGAACCAGATTTAAAATCAATAAGCTCTGTGGTCTCGTCGTCAATAAAATTAATCTGATCTATTCTGCCTTTTATAGTGTCATCCCCAACTTTAAAAGCAAATTCTTTTTCCATAATCGACCTGTCAGGAAATGCAGGCAAATAATTATCAAAGTATGCTTTAAATTCTTCCCTTGCTTTGCTTTCCAGCTCATTTTTTATGTGCGCTAACTCAAAGACATTTTCCTCAAAAACATTTGAAATTATACTTTCCAGTCTCTCCCACGATAATTTTGCACTCTTATCGTTAAAAAAAAGTTTAAGAATCCTGTGATAAACACTCCCTACTATAATATTGGGATTTTCTTTTTCAGCCATCCTGATAAAATACCTGATTTTATATTTGAAAGGACATTGCACAAATGAATTCAGGGAACTGTAAGAATAAACAGGAGGGAAAATGAGAAAAGGTTTATTGGTATTTTCAGTCTCCTGCCTTAAGCTCCACCAACTTTCATGGGGATAAAAATATTTAAGATAATAAAGCTCTTTTAAATAATCTATAAAATTCACTTTTGAACCTTTTAAAAGCCTGTAAGTTGAAGCTGTTGCTCTTTTTCTCTCAAGCCAGTTTTTCTTAAGTTCTGATTTAAGTATAAGTTTTTTATAAGCGACCTTCTTTTTTAATTTACTTATTTTTTTTAAAACCGGTAAAGATTCGCTTATTTCTTCATAAAATATAGATTGCCCTTCGAGCTTGTTTGCTGTAACAAATAAATATTTTTTTGCTCTTGTCATCCCGGTATAAAAAAGTTTTCTTTCCTCCTGCATGTGGGTACCCTTAAGCTCTTTGGCCGAAAGCGCAGTCTCTCCTGACATGTAGTTAAAAATCTGCATGTCGTAAAGCTGGTTGCTTCCAAAAACTGAAGGTAAATAGTTTTTGTTCAGAAAGGGCAAAAATACTGCTTCAAATTCCAATCCTTTCACCTGGTGAAAGCTTAAAATATTTACAGAGCCTTCAAGCATAAATTCTTTGGTACTTTCTTCTATCTCCTCTAAAAAATTATTTTCCATTATTCCTTCAAGAAATATTAAATAATCTTTTATGCTGTTTTTCCCGGTATTTTCTCCTGTAAATTCTTTTATACTTTCAAGATAGTCTCCCAAAACACTTATTGAACCTTCTTTTCCCATTGCAGCTTTATTTTTACTGCTCCCGAGTATCAATTTCATTAGCCCTGTTCTTTTATCAGTTATAAACTTCATTACGAAATCATAACAATTAAGATCAGGCAGTTGTAAAAACTCAGTTATAAATTTGAAAATATCTATAAGCTTTTCTATATTTAAATTTTTATCAGCTCTTTTTTTATCTTTTTTATATTTAGATATAGCTGCCATAAAATCCCAAATATTGCCAGAATCCTGAATTAGTTTTTTAACAAAAATAGGATTTAGCGCTGCAAAATCAGATATCAGGAAATTTTTTAGTAATTTATTTAAAATTGATTTATCTTCATCCAAATAGTTGCTAAAACCCTTCAATGTATTGATGAGTTTTAAAAAGTTTATTACATATTGAACATAAATATTATCAAGCAAAGCTCTTGAATTTCTTCTTATGAAACTGATTTTGTTCTGGGTCAAGATATTTTCAAGCAATTTTGTTTTATAACCTGCTCCCTTGACAACTATACAAATCTCTTCAAGTTTAATTTTTTTATATACTCGCAGGTACTTGATTTTTTCACATATAAAATTAACTTCATCAAGTGTTGTTTTTAATTGCCTGGCAATTAAATCTCCTTCAGATTTATCAGCTGCATTTTTTAAGGTTTTACACTTTTTTTCTATTCTTTTTTTGTTGGCGCTGATAAATTTATTGCAGGCATTATTTATGACACTGCTGCTTCTGTAGTTTGTTTTTAACATCAAGATATTGGCAGATTTTTTATCATTTTTTGAAATTACATCATAAATTCTGTTGAAATTATTAATAGTAGAACCTCTAAAAGAATATATTGCTTCATCATCATTTCCAAAGAAAATGCAATTCCTGTCAGACAGGTTTCTAACAATTTCAAGCTGAGCTTTATTAGTTT
>JAHILC010000278.1 GCA_018897225.1 Actinomycetota bacterium | reverse complement strand
TAAAGCGGTAAAGGGCATAAATTTTTATGTTAATGAGGGTGAGCTGTTTGCCTTTTTAGGCCCAAATGGTGCAGGAAAAACTACCACTATTGATGTTATATGTACGCTTCTCAAGCCGGACAGCGGCACTGTAACAGTAAACGGCTACAGACTTGGTGAGCAGGACGATAAAATTCGAAAAAGCATTGGCGTTGTGTTTCAGGACAGTATTCTGGATAATCTGTTAACAGTCAAAGAGAACCTCTATACGAGAGGCAGTTTTTATGGGCTGACAAGCAGGGAGCTGGCGACGGCAGTTGAAAAAGCGTCAAGGGCAGCCGATGTGGTAAGCTTTATTAATCGACCTTATGGCAAGCTTTCCGGCGGTCAGAGGCGCAGATCTGATATTGCAAGGGCATTAATGCATACGCCGAAAATACTCTTTCTGGATGAACCCACAACTGGGCTTGACCCTCAGACACGAAGAAGTGTCTGGGACACAATCCGCAGCCTGCAAAAGGGAACTGGAATGACAGTATTCCTTACCACTCACTATATGGAGGAAGCCGCTAACGCTGACTATGTTGCGGTTATTGACAACGGATTGATTTCTGCAAACGGCACTCCTGTTGAGCTTCGGGCAAAATATAGCACAGACTTGTTGCACCTGTTTCCAAAAGAAAATGGTAAACTTGCAGCATTTTTAAATGAACGTGGTATCAAGTATACAATGTCCGGTGGAGCTTTTATTATCCCTGTTTCAAATACCCTTAATGCTCTGCCGATAATAAACAAGGTGGAAAACCTTATATCTGGCTTTGAGGTTCTAAGCGGCAGCATGGATGATGCTTTTATTAATATAACAGGAAATGCTATGAGGGAGGATTAACATAGATGACCGTAATGACTAATTTAATAAAACGCAACCTCAAACTTTTCTTCCGTGACAAAACTTCTGTGTTTTTCTCGCTCCTTGCCGTCTTTATAATAATCGGGCTGTATGTGCTGTTTCTTGGAAATATGATGGTAAAGAATTTTAAAGAACTTCTGGGTGACAATGCACGATTTGCCATTGACAGCTGGGTTATGGCAGGGCTTTTGTCTGTCACTTCAATAACCACAACGATGGGTGCATTTGGCACAATGGTTGAGGATAAGACAAAGAAAATCTCTAAGGATTTTTCATCGGCTCCACTTAAACGTTCGCAACTTGCAGGCGGGTATATAATGAGTTCTTTTATAATCGGCGTAATTATGAGCATTACCGCGCTGGTTGTAGCTGAAATTTATATACTGGCAGGCGGTGGTAAGCTGATTACATTAGTGCCTCTGTTAAAGTTATTCGGAGTAATGATGCTGTCAGTTTTTGCAGGTTCGTCAATGGTATTTTTTATTGCGTCATTTTTCAAAAGCAATAATGCTTTTGCCACTGCAAGCACGATAATTGGAACACTCATCGGGTTTTTAACTGGAATATATATTCCAATCGGTTCACTGCCATCTGCCGTGCAAACTGTAATAAAGATTTTCCCTATAAGCCATGCAGGAGCGTTATTCCGGCAGATTATGATGGCAGAGCCAATGTCCATAGCCTTTAAAAATGCGCCCGTACAAGCAGTCACCGGCTTCAAACAAGCTATGGGTGTTGTTTTTTATGTCGGCAGCAAAGAGCTGTCTCCAATTGTAAATATACTGGTTTTAGTTGCGACAGGTATTGTGTTTTATACACTGGCTGTAATCAGAATTTCTATTAAGAAAAGGGATTAATATAACTTCAAATAACCATCAATAAATGATGACTATTTCCCAAACTCATAATAATTTTATATACTATAATTAGTATTTGGAATTATTATAAATTTTCTTTTCTTAATTTCTCTTTAGAATCCTTGATTTTCTTGATTCTTTCCATTAATTCTTTTTCAAAACCACGCCCGGTTGGGCTGTAGTATGTTTTGTCCTTGAGTTCATCTGGAAGATATGACTGGTAAACTACAGCGTCTTCAAAATTATGGGGATAAAGATAACCTTTAGAATAGCCAATTTCTTTCATAAGTTTTGTAGGAGCATTTCTTATATGAAAAGGAACAGGCAGAGATTGATATTGGCTTATATCATTTTCCACATTCTTAAATGTTGAATAAAGCGCATTGCTTTTTGGAGCAAGAGCAAGATAAATTGCTGCTTCTATAACTGCAAGGTAACCTTCCGGAGGGCCGATGAAATCAAAAGCATTTTTTGCAGCTATTGCTATACTTAAAGCATTGGGGTCTGCAAGCCCTATGTCTTCAGAGGCAAACCTTACCATCCTGCGAATTATGTACAACGGATCTTCGCCGCCTTCAATCATTCTGATTATCCAGTAGACTGCCGCGTCAGGGTCGCTTCCTCTCAAGCTTTTATGAAGGGCTGAAATCAAATTAAAATGCTCTTCGCCATTCTTGTCATAAATCAAAGCTTTTTTGCCAATAATATTTTCTACAAGAGGTATATCTATTTTAATAATTTCACCTTCATCTTTTTGTAACAAAGAGCTCACTGCAAGTTCTAAAATATTATAGGCAACTCTGACATCACCATCACAGAACCTGCTTACAAACTTAAGGGTTTCTCTTTCAATATCAATATTGTAATTGCCTAAACCCTTTTCTTTATCTGAAACAGCTTTATTTAACAGGGTGTTTATTTCTTCCGGTGACAGTTTATTAAGAACAAATACCTTGCATCTTGAAAGTAGCGCCGATATCACTTCGAAAGACGGGTTTTCAGTAGTAGCGCCAATCAAGATTATGGTTCCATCTTCCACATAAGGGAGAAATGCATCTTGCTGGGCTTTATTAAAACGATGAATTTCATCAATAAAAAGGATGGTTCTTTTACCATGTGTTTTTTTTTCATACTGCGCAATTTCCATAACATCTTTGATCTGCTTTATGCCCGAAGTCACTGCCGAAAAAGATATAAATCTGCTTTTTGTTTTTCTTGCTATAATTCTTGCAAGTGTTGTTTTACCGCAGCCTGGCGGACCCCAGAAGATCATGGAAAACAACCTATCTCCATCAATTATCCTTTTTAGAATCTTATCTGGTCCGACAAGATGTTCCTGACCAATAAAATCGCCGAGTTCCTGTGGGCGCATTTTATCTGCGAGGGGAGATTGAGACGGGAAACCCTGGCGGTAATTGTCATTACTGTTAAATTTATCAAATAATGTCATTCTTTAATTATTGCCACTGATAATATAATTAATAGTAAAGTACTAATTGCCAAGGAATTTTACGTAAACTTTTCTTGTCCTGGGACCATCAAATTCACAAAAATAAACTCCTTGCCATATCCCAAGTAAAAGCTTACTGCCTTCAATCATTAAATTCAAAGTTTGTCCGAAAAGGCTTGATTTTATATGTGCCTCTGAGTTGCCTTCAGTGTGGGCATAACTGTCGCTTGCTGGAATAAGCTTGTTAATGGCGCTTATGATATCATTTGTAACGTCTGGATCTGCATTTTCATTTATTGTAACGGCAGCAGTTGTGTGAGGCACATGAATAAAACATATGCCGTCTTTTATGCCTGATGAACGTATTAAAGCATTTAACCTGTCAGTTATATCTATAAATTCCATTTTTTTGCTTGTTTTGATTTCTATGATTTCAGCCATTAAATTCCTTCCGTGAGTTTATAAAACCTTTTAATGATTAAATTTTAGCTAAAAATATTTTAAAACACTACTTAATTTAAAATTTAATTTAAAATTTAAAATCTACGCGTACAGCAATTCGCTTAATTGAAAAAATAATATAAAAACATTAGAATGTTTTAAGTATGTTTAAGAAACCTTTGGGGTCAATTAATTTTTGTCTTTAAAAATGTTTGAAATACTCAAAAAAAAATATAGTGTTACAGGTATTGGAAACGCCATTATTGATATTGTAGCAAATGTTGAAGATAACTTCATAAATAGCCACAATCTTGATAAAGGCTCTATGAAGATTATTACCGAAGATGAAGCCCAATGGCTAAACGAGCAGATATCAGCCGTTAAAATGATATCCGGGGGCTCTGCTGCCAATACTGTGGCAGGACTTGCAATGCTTGGACATAAAGTTGCTTTTATTGGAAAAGTGAAAAATGATCCTAGGGGAAAAGCATTTGAAAAAGAGTTAAAAGCTATTGGTGTTACTTTTATCACACAAAAAGCGCAAGACAGTGTGTCTTCAACCGCCCAGTGCATAGTTCTAAGCACTCCTGATGCTCAAAGGACGATGAATACCTGCCTTGGTATTGCAGGCTTGATTGGTCCGGAAGATATAG
>JAHILC010000277.1 GCA_018897225.1 Actinomycetota bacterium | reverse complement strand
AGCTGGTGCAAATCGGCGTATTCGTAAGAGGTTACATAGGGCGGCGAAGTAATAATCAAACTAACAGAATTGTCTTTTACGGGAATTGTCCTTGCGTCAGTGCAATAAACTTGGCTCGGCACTTCAATATGATTTTTCTCTTTTGACAATTCGTAAAATCTTGCATTGCCCCTTATCATCGTTTTTGCTTGCTTGAAAAATGTCTGTATCGGGTCAGATGGCTTTTTCTCAAAATCCCTTGTTGGCTTATTACTTTTCTGCAACCAAATAGAGCAATTTTTGAGAATGTTTGAAAATCCGCAATAAAAGAAATCTCTAATGTCCCGATCTTTCAGTTTTGAAATTTCAGCAAAGATAAAAGCGAGTTTCCTTTTTTCTTCGGGCTTGAACCAGTAGTCAATTCTTTCATGTTCTGGGGCTTTTACTTTTGTATTTTCGTTGTATTTCTCAATTTTGCTTTTCAGCAATACAAATGCCTTTTCAATTTTTACTGGGTCAATCGGCATAATTTTAGCTTTTGTGATAAGCACGGCAACAGGGTTTATATCAACACCTACTGATGGCCGCCCCATCGCTTTTGATTCAACAAGTGTTGTTCCGCACCCACCGAACGGATCAACAATTAAATCTCCTTCGCTCGTGTACTTATCGGCCAAGCGAGAAACTATATGGGGAATAAACTTTGCTGGATAGCGATGGTAGCCGTGCGTAATATACGCCGTGTCTTTTCTCGTCTTGTCAGAAAAAGACCACGAGTAATCAATTTTAGTTTTTCTGAATAATGTTGCTACTTGGCTCATATTATTTTTTAATTAAATCGTCCACCTTAACATCTAGCGCTTTGGCAATTTTTGACAAAGTATCAATTGTTGGATTTATTGAAATGATACATATTTATGCTTTAACATATTTGTACATATTATAATACTTTTTATTTAAATTAGCAAGAATAAATCTTATGGAGCGGGCTGCGGGAATCGAACCCGCCTCTTGAGCTTGGGAAGCTCATATACTACCAATGTACTAAGCCCGCTTAATAAAACTTTAGAAACACTTTGTTATTATTAGTCACTGCCAGCTATTATCAGTCTTCGGAAGGAACATTTGAAGCTGGCCCCGAATTCTTGTCAGTTTCCTTGCCGGTTTCGCTCTTCTGAACCGCATAATCGCTGCCGTAAAAATTCTTTTCTTCCTTTGAATCATCAATAACTAAATTGGTAATAGTTAAATTTGTATCAATTACCTTAATGTTTAACTTATTAAGCGATACATCCCGCGCTACATTAATAATCTCTGTCATTTTTTCAGGTATATTCAAATTTTGGCTTAATTCAACCATCATATTTATTATAATTCCAGACTGCCTGGATATAATATTGATCTTCACATTTTGTAATCCCTTTACCTTCGCCACAGAATCTTTTATTTGCTGTGAAATGGTAGACAGGGTGATCATCGCCTTGCCTGATTCAACATTATATATTTTTGCTATTTTCGTTTTTCTTCTGTAAAACTCAAGCAGCAGTAAAAATACACAAATTACTATAAGCATGAGTAAAGCCAGAGTCGAAATATATGGATTGAAATTTGTTTTGGCATTGAATACTTTATTTGCAATGTCTGACCAGCTGAAAAACCCAATAAATTCATTGATTATTGAAAGAAATGAGATAAAAATGAAAAACAGGAGTATAATTATCACAATTATTTTATTAAATACATTCATAAGGCGCTCCTTTCAAATATGCTAAAAATTAAAATGTTAAATTTAGTAATTAAAGCTTTTGCTTTAGATTATAATTATACCTAAATTAAAAAAGCATTAAAACTAAATAAAATTAAAATTTAGTTATTTAATTTTTTTAAAAAATTTATTAAAATAAAAAAATGAGAAATCTTATAATACTTAATCCCTCATCTTTTAAGGGCAAAGCCCTGGAAGTTAGAAGTGACGTGGAGTCTGCTTTTAAAAAACACGGCCTTGAATATGAAATCCATATAAGCAAAAGCTCAGAAGATATAATTTCAACTGTAAAAACGAGTCTGGATATTTTTTCAAACTTCATTTCGCTTGGTGGAGACGGTACTTTACATTATATGGCAAATGCACTGGCAGGCACTGAAAAAAACCTTGGGTGTATTCCCATGGGTTCAGGAAATGACATAGCCAAAAATTTAGACCTGCCCTTTGAACTTGACGGCTGCTGCCTTGCCATCAAAAATTGCAGAGTAAAAAGAATTGATCTTGGCTTGATAAACGGCAGTTATTATTACCTTGGCGTTTCAGGCGCTGGGTTTGACTCGGTCGTAACCGAACTTGCAAATAATACAAAATTTCCAATTAAAGGCGCTGTAAAATATACATATGCTGTTTACAGAACCCTTGTAACTTATAGATCAAAAAAATTCTTTATAAAATTTAACGATAAGGAAAGAACAATTGATGCAATGTTTCTAGTAGCCGGTAATATGGCAATGTATGGCGGTGGTATGAAAATAGCTCCCAAAGCAGACCCAACAGATGGCATTCTGGATATTTGTATAATAAAGAGGATGAATAAAGTTCATTTTATTAAAGCTTTTCCTAAAGTATTTCAGGGACAGCATCTTAGCGACCCATTTGTTGAATATTTCAAGGTAAATAGCATTGAAATAGACAGCGAGTATAATTTCAGCGTATTTGCAGATGGTGAGTATATATGCAAATTACCAGCCAGATACGAAGTAGTTCCAAAAGCGCTAAATTTTATAGTAGCGCCTTAATATCTAACCCAATCACCATTTTTCATTATAAAAATAGTTGAAGGTGGATCGACTCTTTCCCCATTAGAATTAAACTTTATATTACCAACAATTCCATCATAAGAAGTTTTTTTCAATTCTTCTATAATATTCATAAGAACTCGCTTCTGGATCTCCTAAGTATAAATAAGGTATCTACCAAGGCATTTAACCGATTTAATAATGAATTTTCAAAAAAGTATAGATTTAAATAAAAAAAGCGGATATTCTTGATAAGAATTAACCAGATTATATTTATTAGACTGTTTTGGACAAGGGCCTTATATAAAGAAGTCTTAACTCCCCCTCTAAAAATCCGAATAATTGCAATCTACATAATCATTTTGTGCATAGTCATCAAATGAATCTGCAACAGCAAGTCTTTTTGGCGGAGGTCTGTCTCTTCTAAACTCATCTATTCCAAGCCAGTCAAGAATCTTCTTTATAATGTTATAATCCTCAAGTAAAGCAATAATCCTCATCTTGCCTCCGCACTTGGGGCATACAAGTGGGTCAACCTCATATATCTTTTTAATAAGTCTTGCCCAGCTTTTACTGCATCCCTTATTATATGAATCATCCTCTATGACATATTCAGATTCGGCACTGCCCTGTTTTTTCCTTTTCCCCCGGCATACATTGCTGTAAAAACCCAGGTACCTGACCATCTGCTCGTTTTTATTCGGAATATGGCTTGAAAGACATGCGATAAAATCTAAGCTGTCAAAATCTTCTGTATCACTTCCGTCCTTTGATTTATATATCACTCTGGACGATTCACTTAAATAGCTTAACCTCTCCTGGGAAAATGATGCCCTTATAATATATCTTGCAAGATTTTCCATAGATTGAGCGCTACGGGGATAAATCCTGTCACTACAGTAAACATTAAATCCGGAGTGGTACCATGATGATATAAGTTCTATCACTCTCTCTGTAATCAGTCCCCTTTTTACTAGCATGGACAGTAACTTGTGCCTAAAGAGTGGTTCAAGGCTTTCTGCATTCAAGTCTTTACCTGCTGCATAAAAGGTCCCATTATCTTTAAAGCCTCCGTCAGCACATAGTATATGAAGATGAGGGTTAAATCCAAGCATATCCCCAAATGTCTGTATAGAGGAAATTGCAGCAGGTGCAGTACCCTTTTTATTTACAGCGTTTTTATAATAAAGGCTAAGCACTTCCCAGGCAATTCTTGATAGCTCTTTTAAAAGAGTTCTATCAAATAAAAAATATATCCTAATAATTTTAGGTATTGAGAATACAAAGTGTCTGTGGGGTACATTTTTAAGTACATTTGAGCAGGCAAACTCCCCAAAGGCTGCGACCCTTTTCGCATGACATGATGGGCAAAAATGCCGGCGCTTGCAGGAAAACGCAAGTAAATATTCATTTTTACAGTCATTGCACTTGACTCTCGCAAATCCGTTATGTAGAATTCCACAGTCAAGATACTGGTATATCACCTTTGATACAATTGGCCTTAAATATCCAAATTTTTCCTGATATTTTGCATCATATGACCTTTCAAATACTTCATAGTTGTCTTCAATGCATTGATAATATGGGCTGTACTGGGGTTTTCGGCAGCGGTACTCTTTTGTATTTTTACTTACTGCTAAAGTATTTAAGGACATAAATTATACTTTAGCATATATATGCAAATATATAAATAAGATAATATTTAAAAGTATATATTTTGTAATGATATTGGAGTTACATAAAGATGGAAGTCCTTCTTGCTTCAATAATTAATACCGGATCCAATCATTGCACAATAAGATAATTAGGGATTATTACTGGTTTAATAAGTATCCTTTTATCAGCTGTCAGCAGGCGTTCACGAAGAAGTGACGGGTTTTTTAATATGATTAGTCAGTCTTTCTCCAGTTTAAACCTCACCTGGATAATCACTCCCAAAATCATGATATTGATCCGGCGATTTGCCCTGACTTTCTATTACAATGGGTATGAATAGTTTTGATGACTCTTTATTAATTCTTAATAGTTTGATTTCAAACCATAATTCATCGCCAAAATTAAAAGATAAGAAATAACAAACTGTTTTTTGTAAACTATTCTTCTTGATTTTTTATATTTCTTTTTCTTTCCGGTCATTGAACCTTATTATAGAACTATTTTATTATTAAGGATATAATATCTCCTGCTGGTCCTTTTGTATTAAACCTGACAGGGCTAGATAAAAGCTTTAATCTGGCTTTTTCATTTTATGGATAAAGAACTTAAAGAAAAATTAGATAAAATTAAAAAATTAAAATCTATTGACAAAGGAACCAAAGGTTTCCAGTATTCCGTTGAATTTTATGAAGACAAAGATGGGTTAATAAAAGTAATTGCTGATAAGGGTGAATTTACATACCAATTGAAAGAATTGCCAGAACTTTATGCTCCTGAACAAAATTATAGAGAAGAACCATATTTATATTGAGAAAACTATAATTTGACTTTTGGACAGAATTATTACACAAACCCATTGAAAAATACTTTAATTTATGTTATTAATAATTACTATATAGTTTAACTATTAGTTAATTATTAACATGATAAAAGAAAGAACGCTTTTCAAAAAAATT
>JAHILC010000276.1 GCA_018897225.1 Actinomycetota bacterium | reverse complement strand
TTCTTGATAAATAGTTAGATTTACCACAGTTAGCTTTTTGTAATCAATTTATAGTAGCAGGAAGTTGCTTTTAACCAAAATTAACATTAAACCTCCAAATGTTTTTTATGATAAGTATTCATTTGGGTATGATGAATTTTATCTTGAATGTTTTTGGTAAATTAGACAGTATTTCAGATTTTAAATCAACAGATTATCAATACTCGTAAATCTGATTTGCAAACAACAGTATTTTGTTGATAAATAAGATTTGACAAAAAAATAAATCATTTTATTATAATAATAAAAAATATATTTGTGCAGTTTGTTGCACAATAAAGATATATTTTGTGCAATAAGAAGTAATTATATGGAAAAACAAGCTATAAAACAAATACTCCTGGATCAAAGGGAAGAAATTAAAAGTATCTTTAATATAAAAATAATTGAGCGGGAAATTGAAGAAAAAGTAAGAGAATCTCTTAAAGATAATTTAATTAAAGTAATTATTGGAGTAAGAAGGTGCGGAAAATCTGTTCTTTCGCACCACCTTTTAAAAGACAAAAAATATGGTTATATAAATTTTGATGACGAAAGATTAATCTCAGTAAAAGCAGAAGAGTTAAATGATTTTTTGGAAGCCTTAAAAGAAATCAATCCTGATTTTAATTATTTACTTCTGGATGAAATTCAAAATGTCTCAGGTTGGGAATTATTTGTTAACCGGCTCAAAAGAATGGGTTACAATCTTATTATTACAGGCAGCAACTCTAAACTATTAAGTAAGGAATTATCCACTTACCTGACAGGAAGACATTTTACAATTGAGCTTTATCCTTTTTCTTTTGGGGAGTTTTTAAAATACAAAAATTTTAAATATACTGAAAATGACTTATATATTACTGAAAAAAGAGCACAAATAAAAAGACTTTTTAGTGAATACCTAAAATTTGGAGGTTTTCCCGAACTTTTTAAAATCGAATTCAAGGAACAATACTTGAGGGATCTCTATGATAAAATTGTTACCAGGGATGTTGTTTTGCGTTATAAAATTAAATATTTCAAAGTTCTTAAAGAAATATCTCTTTATTTAATTTCACATTTTGGTTCAAGAATTACCTATCATAAATTAAAAAATATTTTTGAAATAAATAGCGTGCATACGATAAAAAATTATATCGGTTATCTTGAGGAAGCATATCTGGTTTTTCAGCTTTTTCCTTTTTCCTTCAAGTTAAAAAATCAACTTAGGGGAGCAAAAAAAATTTACACAATTGATGCCGGTTTAATAAAATCAATTTCTTTTCAGTTTTCTTCTAACCTGGGAAGGTTAATGGAAAATATTGTTTTCCTTCAGCTTAAAAGGAAAGGTAATGAATTTTATTTTTATAATGAGCCTGCTGACGGTGAAGTAGATTTTGTTATTAGAGAAGGTTTAAAGATTAAAGAACTTATCCAGGTTTGTCATAATCTTGATGATTTAGAAACCAGGGAAAGAGAAATCAGATCTTTAATAAGGGGAAGTAAGCAGTTAGAGTGCAAGAATCTAACTATAATTACCTATGATCAAGAAAAAGAGGAAATAATTAAAGAAAAGAAGATTAAGTTTATCCCCCTCTGGAAATGGCTGCTTTTATAAGGGAGAATATCAGATATGGGGCAAACTTATCTAACTATCAAATTTTGACCCTTGATAATAAACATTTCAGTTCTCCAGAAAAAATCTATACGAGATGATAATAGGAACTCTTCCTTTTGCGTCAAAATCGATGGAAGGATTTATAAGTAAAAAACTAAGAATAGTATTAAGTATCATTTTACTGTGATAATTAATACCTGTTTTGCATTTTCCAGGTATACTCGGAAATTTGCTTGACTATTTCCCATTATAGTTTAAACTTTTGATATGAATAGCAGGACTCTATATAAGAAATTATGGGACCAATTATACCCTGATAAGTCTTTGATTATGCTTTCTGGCCCGCGCCAGTCAGGTAAGACTACTTTTGCGCGGGATATAGCTGCAAAAGATTTTTCCGATGTTGTTTATTTTAATTGGGATATCGCGGAGGATAAAAGGCGCCTCATAGATGACCCAGTGTTTTTTTCTAAAATACCCCGCAGCAGCGTTTCATCCAGGCCCCTTGTCATTTTAGATGAAATACACAAATATCGAAACTGGAAGAATTATCTTAAAGGGATTTATGACCAATTCGCGCGGGAGTATCAATTTCTTGTTACAGGAAGCGGGCGCTTAGAATTTTCCCGTAAAGCGGGAGACTCGCTCGCGGGGCGTTTTTTTAAATTCCATATTTTCCCCTTGACTTTAGCCGAGCTTTGCTCTGCGGGAAGGGAGTTAAAAGACTTCCTGGATAATCCATTAGAAGGTTTTGATGGTATTT
>JAHILC010000025.1 GCA_018897225.1 Actinomycetota bacterium | reverse complement strand
GCCAAGCTGCCTTGAAGCCAGTACCGAGCACATATAAGCATGGCAGGAGTCAAACAAAATTGAGAAATTCGGGTGGTCAACCTTGTAAACCATCCTTACAACTTCGCTTGGTTTGTTAAATAGAAAACCTGGTTCAAATTCCCATATAAGTTTTACCCCTTCTTTTGCACAAACTTCAGCCGACTTATTCCAAATAGAAGCTACTTTTGAAAAACAAGATTCATAATCCATACCATCAGGTATTCCGGTTGGTGGATCTACAGTATCTACACGTAATTTAGGAATATTCATATCAATGCATATATCAAGATTTCCTTTTACTGCTTTAATATAATCCTCTTCTTTTGATGTAGCTGGTGAAGGGAAAGGAGCTGCAAGTCCGGAAATCCCCAGGTTATACTTGTCAAGCATTTTCTTAACTTCTGATCTTTTTTCTTTTGTATTGGGTTCAAGGTGTGGAGGAAAAGCTGCCATTTCAATACCATCAAATCCAAGTTCAGCAAGTTTTTTTGCAACTTCTTCAAGAGGAATTGGTGCTTCAGAGTAGCCACCCCAAATATATGCCCATCCGCCTATTGATGTTTTTTTTGCCATTTTTTCTCCTTTATTGTTAGAATTTTAAATTATTCACTTTGTATATTATTTTCCTTTATTTTTTGTAAGGCTTTATTTTAGGAGCATCCATGTTAATATCAGGACCAAAGAACTTAATAATTATAAGATCCTTTTGGCCGTCATTTTTAACTGTAATAGGCTTAATTGCCCTGTCATGTGAAATAAGGAGCTCATCGCATTCAAAGTTCTGACCTTCTATTTTATGTCCATCAAAAGTTCCTTTGCCTCTCCAAACCAGAATATTGAAAACACCTTTCTCAGTAAAAGTAAAGCTGGCACCCGGTTTTACTACAAGCCTTTTACCTGAGAATTTAGTTGTATTATAATAAATCCAGTGCTCTTCTCCACCAGCCTGCTTAGACTCTTCTACCAAAACATTAGGAAGATGGTGATTTTCATAAAAATAAGGATCACCGTTTGCAGGCCAGTCGAGTTGGTCAAGGATTGCCTTTTCACCTTTCTTTTTCCTGTCTTCTTTGCATACATCTTTAAAAAGCAGCTCTTTTGAAATTATTTTTCCCGCATTTAACGCCTGAAGCATTGAAAAAACATCAGAATCTTCCTGCAGTTCTATAGTAAGAGCGGTTCCTGGAGCGTGAAGAACTCCTGAAGGCAGGAAGAAACCTTCACCTGGAACATTAAGATAAGCTCTTGAATGCTGCAAAATCAGGTCATCTTTCCATTCAACAAGATAAGGGAGGAGAATATCATATTTCTTTTCGTCAACAATATAAGGGTGGACCCCGAAAAAAGTTTCAGGATGCGGGCCTGTATCTACATCTTCAGGAAAATAGTATGCTTCATCTTTGGAATTTGCTCCAACTAGTTTTGCATCCTTCTCCATCTGATGTATGTGATAAGGAATTCTGGCTCCGAAATCATAAATTTTTGCAAGCCTTCCTAGACCTGAATGTGTTTTTGCGTATTGGGTTCCCATTATAAGATCGCCTGCGGCTGCCACAGCATCTCTTAAATTTACTTCTTCGCTCCAGTCAACATTTAAATAACTTAAGCCTTCATCTTCGGGACTTATTGCATTATCTGCTTTTGTTACAGAAGCAAGCCATCTTTCAGAAATAAACCCTCTTTCACCGACATCGTACTCTTCATCCTTTAATCCCAGCCTTTTACCAGGCGGCAGAAAATCCCTTGCAACCCATGCGGGTTTAAGCTTTATTATTCCGTTGCCATCCTGGATAACTTTTTCTAATACATTTTTGATATCACCCATTTATATTCCTTTACATGTACCTATAGATAAAAATTTAAATTCTTAATATTTGTACTTAAATTTTAGATAGTTCATATTTTAGATAGTTCAAGTTATAAGCAACTTGTAAATACCCACGCACTGAAGTATGTAACACTAACTTAAAATTCAAGTTTTACTTGTCTCTTACCCATTCACCCACACACTGTAGTACGTGAAACTCTGCCCTTGCGGGTTTTTTGAGAGTTCTAATAAATAAACCTTCAACAATTTTTAATATGCTGCAGTATTTTATTTCGGTTTTTCAAGGCGTTCTTCAGTTTCAGCGTCAAATATGTGAGCCCTATCCATCAGAAATGTAGCATAAAGCCTATCTCCAACATTAGCCATAAGTCTAGGTGGTGCAATTGCTTTAAATATAATATCATCGGTAACCTTTAAATTTAAAATATCTTCAACACCCATACTTTGCTTAAAATATATGGAACATTCAAATGAATTAATTTCTTTCTTTTCTTTGGATACGATAATGTCTTCAGGCCTTATTCCTAAAAATACAGCTTTACTTTTAGCAGTTCCTACAAGTTTGCATTGCAGATCAGTCAGGCTACATTCCATAGCTCTTTCTCTTATTCCTATAACTAGTTTTTTCCCGGCAATTTCAGATTCTAAAATATTTATTGCAGGGCTGCCGACAAATTTTGCCACAAACATATTTTTTGGACGATTATATACTTCATCCGGTGTTCCTATCTGTTTCATGACTCCTTCATCCAGAACACCTATTCTATCGCCCATGGACATTGCTTCTACCTGATCATGAGTGACATAAAAAAAGGTTGATCCTAAATCAAGATGAAGTCTTGCAAGTTCAGCTCTCATCTCTTCTCTTAGTTTTGCATCAAGGTTGGAGAGAGGTTCATCCATTAAAAAAACCCTTGGACGTCTTACAATTGCCCTTCCTATGGCAACTCTCTGCATCTCACCACCGGAAAGATTAATCGTTTTTCTATCTAACAGGTGTTCTATGTGCAAGATTTTCGATACTTTTTCTATTATTCTGTCTATATCTTTTTTGGGGGTCTTTCTAATATTGGATTTTAAAGGAAATTCAAGATTCTGTCTTACTGTATAGTGAGGATATAGGGTATAGTATTGAAAAACAAGGGCAACGTCTCTTACAGCAGGGCTAAAATCATTTACTTTTGTATTATCTAAAAAAATTTCGCCATTGTCAGGTTTTTCAAGTCCGGAAATAAGCCTTAGTGTCGTAGTTTTGCCTGCACCGGTTGGCCCAAGAAGTATAAAAAACTCCTTATCTTTTATTTCCAGATTCATATCATTTACCGCAACGATATCACCGAACTTCTTTGTCATTGCAACTAACTTTACATCTGCCATAAATTATCCCTAACCTTTCAATTTATAGAATCGATTTTTCTGTTTTTTTATCAAAAAGGATGATTCTTGACATATCAAAACCAACACAGCAAGGCGCACCTATACCAGGCATTACTGAAGGCAGTGTTCTTACTCTCACTGTTTCCTCTCCGATTTTTAAATCTATTATATTATACGTACCAAGTGTTTCTATTATATAAACTTCAGTTTTTATATAATTGTCGCACTCTATAAATTCAATGCTTACATCTTCAGGTCTTGTACCAAGTACCAGTTCGCCCTCAACTAGTTTTTCATCAAGAATTGTTTTCTGTATGTTTTCAGGGATTTTAATTATTGCATCCACTTCTTTTATTTTTAGAGAAACAACACCTCCTTCATCCTTCACCGGCAGGCATTTTAAAAAGTTCATACTCGGGCTTCCTATAAAATTTGCGACAAAAAGATTTATAGGGTTATGATATATCTCAGAAGGTGTTCCAACTTGCTGTAAAAGTCCCTTGTTCATAACAACTACCTTATCACCCATTGACATTGCTTCTACCTGATCATGTGTTACATAAACAGTTGTAGCGCCGATATCTACATGGAGTTTTTTAAGTTCAGAGCGCATCTCCTCCCTGAATTTTGCATCCAGTGTACCTATCGGCTCGTCTAAAAGAAATGCTTTTGGCCTTCTTACCAGAGCTCTTCCAAGGGCGACTCTTTGCATATCACCACCGGATAGCTCCTTTGGCTTTTTATTTAATATGTGTTTTATCTTAAGAAGTTCAGCCGCCCTGCTTACTTCCTCTTCAATAACATTTTTTTTAACTCTCTGTGTTTTTAGGGGGAAAGCCATGTTTCCATATGCTGTCATATGTGGATAAAGTGCATAAAGCTGGAATACAAAGGCAATGTCTCTGTCAGCAGCTCTTTTCTTTGTCACATCAACACCATCAAGAATTATTTTTCCTTCATCGGGAAATTCAAGACCTGATATTATGCGCAGTGTAGTCGTTTTTCCGCAACCTGAAGGTCCGAGCAGTACAATAAAATCTTTATCTTTAATGTCAAGATTTAAATTATTAACTGCAACCAGGCTGCCGAATCTTTTGACAATATTTTCTAAAACTATTTCTGCCATATACCAAATCTCCAATCTAATAATAATGATCAATTATTTAAATCAGCTAAAAAGATTTACTGACTTTTCTAACCAAAAAGGCCTTTTAAAAATTTTAAGCTTTTTTCCGCAAGAATAAATTCACTTTCTTCAGTCTGTCTCCAAATAGATGCTGCCCTGGCTATAACCTTATTTTCAGGTGTAAATGATTCTACCACAACCCACCTATCATACTTTATCCTCCTGAGAGTGTCTGCAATAGGTTTCCATTGTACCTGTCCTGTACCCGCAGCTCCTCTATCATTTTCTGAAGCATGGAACATATATATTAATTCTCCTGCATCAAGAATAGCCATAGCAGAACTTTTCTCTTCTATGCTCATATGAAAGGTATCAAGATGAATTTTAAGCATTTTGCTTCCAACATCAGCAACCATCCTTATAGCATCTTTACATATATTAATAAAATCAGTTTCGAACCTGTTTAGCGGCTCTATAGCTACATATACCCCAAGTTTTTCAGCCCATTGGCATACCTTAGTAAGATTTTCAACAACGGTATCCCATTGTACTTTTCTTTCATCTTCTGGTACCATGCTAGCCCGACCAACCGCTGAGTATACAGGACCATCGAAAAGATTGCACTCGAGTTCCGAGCAAGCTTCCATGCAGTCTCTGATATATGATAACCCCCCTTCAACATAATCTTTATTAGGTCCTCTGATGTCCCGGTTTTCACCAAACATACCACAGATTGCTGCACATTTTAAACTATTATCCTTAAAAGCCTTTAAGGTCTTTTTGTAATCCAGGTCTCCCTTTTTTTCAAGTGCTATTTCTACACCTTCAAACCCCATTTTTGCAAATCTGCCAAAAAGACTTTGTACATGTTCATCCTGAAATGTCCCTGCGTATAGTAATGTATTAATTCCAAATTTCATATAAAAACCTCCCATTCAAGAACAAATTTATATAGTTTTCTATAAAATCTTGAATTTAAGTTTTAAATTGTTTATAAATTTTTATACATTTTAAAAAGATGCTGCTTTTATTCATATTTGCATATAACTTTTTTTCCAGTTTCTGATGAAGTAGCCATTGATTCACAGACTACATCTGCTCTGTAGCCATCCTCAAAAGTTGCTACATATGGTTCCAATTGTTTATTGTTTATTACTGCTTCAACCATATTGTATACTTCATGAACAAACAAGTTTTCCCACCCTATTATATGTCCATGAGGCCACCAGCTTTCATAATATGGATGATACGACTCTGTAACATTTATACAATGAAACCCCCTGGTTTCAGCAGGTTCTTCTTCTCTCCAGTAAACCCAGAGATTATTCATATTTTCAAGATCCCACCATATGCTGCCTTTCTCACCATTTATTTCTATACAATTATAGTTTTTTCTTCCCGGGCAAAATCTTGATGCCTCTATAGTGCCTATTGCCCCATTTTTAAAAGTTACTACAGAAGCAACTGCGTCATCGACATCTACTTTTACCTTTTCACCTTTTGCTTCATCATATCTTTCCTTGATAAAAGTTGTTGTAACAGCCATCACAGAATCGATCTCAGCGCATAAAAATCTTCCTAAGTCCACTATATGCGAACCCAAATCTCCAAGGGCACCACTGCCGCATTCTGCTTTTCTTAGTCTCCAGATCATAGGAAAGTCAGGGTCCACTATCCATTCCTGTAGATATCTAGCCCTGAAATGAAATAATTTACCAAGTTTACCATCCATTATAAGATTTTTTGCAAGAACGATTGCCGGAGCCACCCTGTACCCATAAGCACAGATATTTTTAACTCCATGTTTTTGTACTGCATCACGCATTTCTTTGGCTTCTTTTGCATTACGTGCCATGGGTTTTTCACATATTACATGTTTTCCTGCTTTTGCAGCTTCGATGCATGGCTCTGCGTGAAGATAATTTGGTGTTCCATTATCAACAATTGTAATCTTTTCATCATTTACAATATCTTTCCAGTTAGTAGTATATTTCTCGTATCCATACCTTCTGGCAGCCTCAGCAACACTCTCTTCGGAACGCCCGCAAACACTCACAAGTTTCGGAATAGCAGCAGGCGGCCAGAAAATATAAGGCATTTGCTTCCATGCATTTGAATGGGCTTTTCCCATAAATGCATGACCTATCATCCCGATACCAATTTCAGGGATGTCATCTATTGTCTTTTTATCTGATGCCATTGCAACAAAACCGACTTTTTTCTCTGCCATCTTTTACCTCACTAATATAATTTTATTAACTGTCAATTAATTAAAAAAACCTAAATACTCTAAAATAAATATTTAAATCTACTCATTTATTAATTTAAATGCCAGCTGAAAAGTAATTTATTAACAAAGTAATAATATAAAAAAATTTAAGCCCACCACATCTCACCAACAGGCTCATACAGCAATACACTTTTAAGAAAAGTAATAGCCTTTGTTAATCCCTCATTTGCAGACATAAGCGGATCTTCATGCTCTATACTTATAACCCCGTCATAACCAACAAGCCTGAGTGTTGATACGAACTCGTTCCAGAATTCTGCACCATGACCATAACCTACTGTCCTGAATGTCCATGCACGTTTGGTTATCTCACCATAGTGTTTCCAGTCATTTACACCCCTGAAATCTACAACTGCCTGGTCGACTTTACTGTCTTTTGCATGAACATGCACTATTGCATTTCCAAGGCATTTTATAGAGGTTATCGGGTTCATTCCCTGCCAAAAAAGATGGCTCGGATCAAAGTTACAGCAAATCTCTTCACCGGCTGCTTCCCTGAGATTGAGTAGAGCCTCTGTATTATAAACAACATCTCCGGGATGCATCTCAAGCGCTACAACAACTTTAGCTTTTTTCATTTTCTTTGCCATTTCAACCCAGAATGGAATTACTTTCTTTTCCCACTGCCAATTAACAGCCTCACCAAAGTATGGAGGCCAGGGACATGTAACCCAGTTGGGGTCCTTTGAGTCTTCATTTGCTCCAGGACATCCGGCAAAACCATTGATAACTTTTATACCGATCTTTGAGGCAAGTTCTATAGTCGCTTCAAAATCTGCAATATGTTCATCAGATACACTTTTGTCAGGATGCAGCATATTTCCATGGCATGCAAAACCGGATATTTCAAGACCGTTATTTTGGGCAGCCGAAACCCATTTTTTTAAAGCACTGTCGTCTTCTAACAATTTCTGTGGATCACAATGAGCTTTACCTACAAAACCACCACATCCCGGTTCTATAGCAGTAAGACCTGCTTCTTTGGCAGACTTGCACGCATCTTCCCAGTTTTTATCCACAAAGACATTTGCCATTACACCTAATTTCATCTTAAACCTCCCGTATTAAAACATTATTAAATATTATTTTAAGTGTATTGAAAAAATATAACCAGCAGTGCCGGTTAATAGAACTGCATATCCGTAAGTGTAGAGCAGGATATAAAACGGTTGGCATAGCATGAATATTCCCGCCATCATCACCCACATAAAAACCGGCTCAAGATACTGCTTTTTCAAAATTTTTAGACGCCAGAATATAAGACCTATTACAAGATAGAAACCGAGTGAAATAAAAAAAGATATCATTTAATTTTTGCCCCTCCTACTTTCTGATAGCACCAAATGTAATACCTCTTAAGAGATGATTTCTAAGTAAAATTGTAAATATCATTGCAGGCAATATAAACATGGAAGTGCCTGCTGCAAGAGATCCCCAATCATATCCGAGTACCCCGATCTGATGAGGCAGCCATGATGGTACGGTTTGAGCAACACGCCTTGATAAAATAAGTGAAAACGCGTATTCGTTCCATGAAAAAATAAAACAGAAAACCGCAGTTGCTGCAATACCTGTTGTGGCCTGAGGCAATACTATCTTTATAAAAGCCTGAAAACGGCTATATCCATCTACCATTGCCGCTTCTTCGTACTCAATAGGGATCTCGTCCATAAACCCTTTTAATACCCAAACGGCAAACGATACGTTAAAGGCTGTGTATAGAAGGATAAGACCCAGATGCGTATCTGTAAATCCTACTACCCTGTACATAAGAAAAACCGGTATAAGCACTACCACGGCAGGAAGCATTCTTGTGCTTAGAATAAAAAATAAAAGATCGTCTTTTCCTTTCATCTTAAATCGGGAAAATCCGTATGCTGCAAGTGTTCCTAATATAATTGTCGTTATTGTGCTTATTACACCAATAATTAAACTGTTTAAATATCTTGTTGGAAAATCACCAATTCTGACAAATTTTTCCCCGGTTTCATGATACATAATCCTT
>JAHILC010000275.1 GCA_018897225.1 Actinomycetota bacterium | reverse complement strand
TATCCTCTTGCAATCAGGTTATCTATTGTCTCCATGCCATTTGAAATAGCTACAGCCATTTCAGTTATACCTGATGTACCGAAATCGTGAAGGTTGTAGCCATTTAAGGTTATGAAATTCCAGTTGGGCACTTCCCTGCGGGTAAATTCAACATTGTCACATTGTATCCTGAAACAATCCCTGGGTGGGATGTATTCCGGGCCACTTCGCACAACTTCTTCCAGCGTTATATCATTTTGTATGCTTCCCCTTAAACTATTCCAAGCAACACCTCTTCTTTCAGCCATTGCCAGAAACATCGGGAACAGGATCGCAGTATTTGATGGATAATGGGTTACCAGAGAAATAGTTACGTCTTCAATTGCCACACCCGAAAAAAGTATCTCCATGTCGCCGGCCGAATCTATGGCTACGCCCGAAGTTCCTACCTGCCCGCGCGATATTGGATCATCAGAATCATACATCTGCACAGTAGGGATATCAAAAATTACACTAAGGCCGGTGGCGCCGTTTTTTAACATGAATTTCAGCCTTTCATTGGTATCTTCGGGTCCGCCAAATCCGTTAATCTGTCTTATTGTGAACTTTTTGCCTCTATACATGTTTGGATGCAGCCCTCGCGTGAAAGGAGCCTGACCGGAATTGCCTAGATCATTTGCATAATCCAGATCAGATATATTTAAAGGTGTATAAATTAATTCCCTCGGCATTTCAGAACCTAATATGGTTTGCGGTGTAACAAGCCAGTTATTCCTGTCATTTTCTTTGACGGTATTACTTTTCCATCCTTCAAAGTCTTTTTTGATATCATTTAATGCTCCCTGATCAAATAAAGGCTTTCCCTTATTTTGACCTATTTTTTCCTTAAAGATATCTTTTGTAGTTTTTCTTGCATCAGACATGAATGGATCTCCTTTTTATATTTGAAAAATTTATTTTTTAAAGTTAAGAAACTGGCTTAAAATTTTTTCTGCTGCGGTGTATGGGTCGCTGCCGTTATGGATTAAATCATCCAGCAGTTTCTTGTATAAGCTGTCATTTTCGAGCTTCTCAAACAGCAGATTGGACAAGTAATCGCTGATAATTTCTTTCATATCGCTATTAGACTTACTTCTAAAGTAACCATCAAACTTGCCGGTTAGCCGCAAGCAGTTCTCATGCGCAAAGATCCCCTCAATAAGCTTGTCTACGCCTTTATTGTTGGCTGCCTCTGTTAAATAAACAGAAGGTTTCCAACCAGCCCTTCCCTTAATGCTGCCAGCATTCGCTTTGTCGTTTTCAGAACCATCCTTAGCGCTGTCAGTACCCAGGCTAAATAAATTTTTAAGATCAGACTCGAGATCTTCCGTATTATTCTTATCAGCTTTATTAATAACAAAAATATCGGCGATTTCCAAAATTCCCGCTTTTATAATTTGAATATAATCACCCAGACCGCCAAC
The DNA here is from genome assembly GCA_018897225.1 of Actinomycetota bacterium. Taxonomy (GTDB): domain Bacteria; phylum Actinomycetota; class Humimicrobiia; order Humimicrobiales; family Humimicrobiaceae; genus JAHILC01. The sequence goes on along the minus strand of JAHILC010000275.1, from coordinate 1,309 downwards.
CAGGACAACAATGGTGGTGTGAACCAGGTTTTTGATATCAACTTCAGTTTGTCCAACGCCTGCTGTTTCAACAAGAATAATATCTTTACCCATTGCATCCATAACAGTAATCATCTTTGATGTAACTTTTGATATACCTCCCCGCCACCCTTTGGTAGGCAAGCTTTTAATGAAGACTCCCTCATCAAAAGAGTGCTTCTGCATTCTAATTCTATCACCAAGAAAGGAACCGCCTGTAAAAGGACTTGATGGGTCTACCGCGATAATACCGACAGTTTTTTTGCTCGACCTAAAATAATCTATCATCACATCAATCAGCGTGCTTTTCCCGGAGCCTGGTAATCCAGTAATGCCAATGACATGGGAATGTCCGGTATTTGCATAAAGAAGCTTCAATTCATCTATAGCATTGGTGTCTTCTTCTTCAATATAGCGCATCAATTTTGCTGCAGCTTTTATATCTGCTTTTAACACCCCGTTTGCCAGTAATCCCATAATACTCTTTTAGTTATATGCTAAGTTAAAAATTAATAATTTTAGGTATTGACCTTGATACTTTTATCCTCAACTTTTATACAAAATTTAAATATTTCCAGCAGGTAAAATAAGGTTTAGGGTAATCTTTTGCGGCTAGTTGAGGTAATAAATGACTTTAAGATTGAACCTAAAATATTATTATAGAATATTGACATATACAAGGCTTTTTTATAAACTTCAATATACTCTTCATCAGAATACTCTCCTTAATGTTTTCGGTTTTTATAAATTTTTTAGAATTTTTCTCATATGTGCCATAAAGGTCAACACTGAACACTTCCATTTCTGTCAAATCTTTCTTTAAACTATCATCAAAATCTTTTGAAAAACTTTCGTAGTTCTTTTCATTCATAGAAACCAGGATATTTTCAGCTATGGGGTCAGCAAACTTTCTTAAATTTGAACATCCCATTAGAAATACTGTGATTAATAAAACAATAACAACAATAAATATAGGCGCAGTTTTAATCCACTTCATAATAAACACGGTAGTAATATCTTTAAGAAAAAATTTTATAAACTATAATCTTTTTCCTACATACTCTTTATTTTTACAATATATATCAAGGACAAAATTTATAACTTCTTTTGAATAATTTAAAGCTTCTTCAACATCTTCTATTTCAGGTTCAGCATAGTCGCCAGGATACCTGAATAATGTAGCATAAGGGGTCAATATTTCTGCGACATGATACCATTTTTTAAATGATTTTTCTGTCTCTACTACTTTATCCAACAAATAAACTATATTATGAACTTTTTCAAACTCAAT
>JAHILC010000274.1 GCA_018897225.1 Actinomycetota bacterium | reverse complement strand
TCTTTTTTTGTTCTTCTTCTAATGAAATTACAAAAGCATTTATAGCATCTTTCATGTCATCGTTGTCTGACAATAAAACCACCTCTTAAACAAATTCATGTTTCCCTTATTTTACAATTATTATTTCTTTTTTCTTTTTCTTTTCTTTTGCGTATAAGCATTTTTTTCACCGCTTTCCAACTTAAGAATTTCCTTGTCGGCAATTCCTTTTTTCTTTGCTTCGCCCTTCGGGCTTTCTTTTTTTACAATCCTATTAACAATCCATTGTTGCCCTATTGACCATACATTTGTAGTTACCCAATAGACTAGAATTCCCGACGGAAGATTCCATGAGATAGCGCCAAAAACAACCGGCATCAAGTAAGTAATCATTTTCTGCTTAGGGTCTGTTGTAGTCATTTTGGTAGAAATAAACATTGTTGCCACCATCAATATTGCCAAGATGAAAAAAGGATCCCGTACATTTAAATTAAGCCATAAAAAATCATAATTTGGATTAGGGATATTCATTAAAATATTTCTAATATGTCCAAACATGTATGCCGGTATGAATGGCTGTCCCAATACATTTGTGATAATTGCAGACGGGGTTCTTAACGCTTGAAATAATGCAAAAAACACTGGCAATTGTAAAAGAAGAGGCAGACATCCTGCTAAAGGATTAACATTGTTTTGCTTATAAAATTCCATTGTTTCCTGCTGCAGTTTCTGCTTGTCATCCTTGTATTTTTTTTGCAGCTCTTGTATCGCAGGCTGCAGTTTTTGCATTTTAGCCATTGATTTTGTCTGGCTTATTGTAAGTGGTGTGAGGACAAGCCGCACAATTATGGTTAATAGTATTATTACTACTCCATAATTGGCAGCTACATTATTATAAAGGAATACAACCACATACTCTATTGCGCTTTGAATTGGCCTTAACAGGTTCATAATTTGACTCAATACTTAAAAACCTCCCCGTATTTCTATTACAATTCTTGTAATAATTATTTTATTTCACAGGATCATATCCACCCTTATTAAAAGGATTGCACCTGAAAATTCTGTATATTGATTTAATACTACCTTTTAGTACGCCATATTTTCCAATAGCTTTTGCTGCATACTCAGAACAGGTAGGGTAAAATCTACAGCTGTCAGGCAATGCCGGTGATATGAATTTTTTATAAAATTTTAAAATTAATAAAACAAATTTTTTCATATTAAATTAGCACAATGCAAGCGCTGTTATTGTTTAAATTCCATTTTTTTATAGATTTTTAATGCAAAATTGGTTGAACACTCTTAGTAATTTGATTTTTTAAATCAGGGTAGCTTAGATTACAGATAGATTTTTTGGCAATAAATAATATATCATAGCTTACTGTATTTTCTTTTTCTAGATTCCTAAAAACTTCTTTTATTAATCTCTTAATTCTATTTCTAGCTACGGCTTTCCCTATTTTTTTACTGATTATGTACCCAAGCCTTAATCTACCGATATCCTGATTGCTTTTTAAAATTATTAGTTTAAAATTGCCACACTCTATAAATTTGCCTTCTTTATTTAATTTAATAAAATCAGAACTCTTTTTTAAAGTTTCGAATTTGATCTCTTGCTTCCCTTTAAAAACTAATATTTTTACATCAATTTATTAAGCAGTTAATACTTTCCTGCCTTTTCTTCGTCTGCTTGCAATGACTTTTCTTCCACCTTTAGTTCTCATTCTTTCCCTGAATCCATGTACCTTTGCTCTTTTTCTTGCATTGGGTTGAAATGTTCTTTTCATCTTATCCTACCTTTATCCAGAACCTCTTTTTAACTATTTACTGAATTTAAGATTATACATTTTTATGTTTTTAATAGCAAGAATTTAAAATTAATCAATTTTTTATTATACTTTTATTATAATTTAGATTCGAACGTTTGTTCTATAGCAAAACCTCATGAAAATTCTGAATGCATTACCTATATTGCTTTCAGCAGATTTTTAAAAAACGCCGCCAGAGTTTTCAACAGCTGTGGAAAAAGCTGTTAATAACTTAAAAAAAGCCGTTATAGGTATTGTCAAAGACTGAAAATTTTTTTATTATTAAGCAATACAATTTATTGGTCATGGCTGTTGAAAACTTTATTGCCTGAAAAACTTTTGAAAAGCATGTTTAATTAAATATTTTATGTTTAATATAACCTCTATATCCAAATTACTTTAAATTTTTAAAAAAAATTTTTATATTAAAAAATATACTGAAATAAAAACATAAATAAGTATTAAAGTATGTCAGAAGAATTGACCCCGGGGAAGCTACCTAACCCATTAGAACAAGAAGTTATGTCTTCTATATCAGGCAGAATTGCAATCTATGACAACATGCGCAGCACACCAAGGGTTGTTGAAATAAGTTATGATTCCATAACTAGATTTCTGGATGAAACTCCTCAAAGAATTTATTCCATTTCACATGAGCTGGGAGGAAAAATACCTTATACTATAATAAAAGAAGTTGTTGAAAATCTTATTCATGCAAATTTCACAGAAATAATAATTACAATCTTAAACAATGGAAATCATATAATAATCTCTGACCAGGGTCCAGGCATTGCTGATAAAGAGAAGGCATTTCTGCCAGGATTTACTTCTGCAACCTCAGTTATGAAAAAATACATCAGGGGAGTGGGGTCTGGACTTCCAATCGTAAAAGAGACCATCTTCTTTTCCGGGGGTTCAGTAGACATAACTGATAATATCAAAAAAGGCACGGTTATCTCATTAAAAATAGGAGACGCCAACGACAAGGCGGTTTTTGACAGCCTTTCGACAATAAAAGGCCTTGCCGATACAGAAACTCCTATCGTAGAAAAAAAAGAACCAGAAAACATAATCAAGCTTGGCGAAGGTTTCACTAATATTAAACTTACCATCCGGCAGAAAAAAATACTTTCTTTGGTTCTGGAACTTGAGGAAACCGGTCCTGCAAAAATCGCAAAAGAGCTAGGCTTTAGCCTTTCTACTTCATATAGAGAATTAATTTTTTTAGAAAATGAAAAACTTTTAACCCTTGCAGAGTCCGGAAAAAGAAGACTGTCTGCCAAAGGCAAAAAATATCTTGAATATTATTTAAATAATTTCTAATATTATAGCATGGATGATGTAAGCAACCTCTGGCAAAATATACTCGATAATATCAAGGGCAGCATTAATGCCCCGACTTTTAAAACTTGGTTCGAACCCATCAAACCAATTTCATTTAGTAAAAACTGTCTTACTGTTTCCGTTAACAGTCCTTTTGCCAAAGAATGGCTGGAGTCCAGGTATTCGGGTTTGATTGCTGAAACGACACAGAAGGTCATAAACCCGTCATCGAAAGTAAAAATAATAGTAGAAGCCAGCGTTTCCAATAAATTAACAACTGCTTTTGATGATGACATGGATCTTTCACAGCTGGGTGTTAATTTAAAATCATCTTCAATTTCATTTAATACAAAATATACTTTTAATACTTTTATAACGGGCAGCAGCAATAGGTTTGCCTGTAGCGCTGCTCAGGCCGTAAGTGAAAATCCTGGCAAGGCTTATAACCCGCTTTTTATTTATGCTGGTGTAGGGCTGGGCAAAACCCATCTATTGCATGCAATTGGCCAATATGTATTAAATTTTTTTCCAACTCTTGTTGTAAAATATGTTTCTGCAGAAAAATTTTTAAATGATTT
>JAHILC010000273.1 GCA_018897225.1 Actinomycetota bacterium | reverse complement strand
TTTGATATTATTTCCGGGCTTGAAAAACCTGACATAGGGCAGGTCTTTATTGAAGGTGAAAACTATATTGGAAAAACAGGCAGAGTGAGTTACATGCACCAAAAGGACCTCCTGCTTCCATGGAATACCATATTAAATAATGTTTGCATATCCTTGATAATAAAAGGTTTTAAAAGAAGCCAGTCTTGCGAAAAGGCAAGCAAATACTTCAAGCTTTTTGGATTGGAAGGTTTTGAAAATCATTACCCAAGCCAGCTATCGGGTGGAATGAAACAGAGAGCTGCCCTCCTTCGAACTTACCTGTTCGCTAATGACATCATGCTTCTAGATGAACCTTTTGGCAGTCTTGATGCTATAACAAGGAGAAAAATGCAGCTTTGGCTTTTAGGGATTTTAGAAAAACTTAAGGCTTCTGTGCTTTTTATAACCCATGATATAGATGAGGCAATATTCTTATCAGACAGAATTTATTTGCTGTCAAAAAGACCGGCAGTGGTTAAAGAGATATTCGATGTTAATATAAAAAAGCCTCGAGGAAGCAGTACTTTAACTTCAAAAGAATTCATAAAAATCAAAGAAAAAATCCTGGATATGCTGTAATGTGCAGTGTTAGTAATTGGATTTTTTACGTTTGCACTTTCAGTGACTGGTTATTTCATCGGACATAAAGCTGGAAGTTTCATAAAAAGCAAGATTGAAATAATCGGTGGTATCATTTTAATAGGTTTGGGCGCAAAGATATTGTTAGAGCATTTGTTATAATCTTTTATCAAGATTGCAGCCTTGCTCGTGGTCGAAGCCTCCGCCGGTTTCAAACTGAATAATTGGATGCTGGATATTGTATTTTTCCAATAAGTGGTGGCTTATTTCATCAAGCAGCTGCTGAGTCTGGCTTACATTCATATCTTCGATTACCATGTGTGCAGTCATGCAATACATATTGCTCGTTATTTCCCAGACATGCAGGTCATGGATATCTTTCACTTTTGCATTTTGTGCAATCACGCCTGCTTTAAGCTCGCCAACGCTAATATTTTTAGGGGTTGACTCCATTAATATTCGAACCGAGTCTCTTATCAGCGAAATAGACCAGGTCAGTATTAGTATTGCGATAATGATTGAGAAAATAGAGTCTATTATATAAAAACCTGTAAAATAAATTATGAAAGCGCCGACAACTACTCCGACTGATGAACCGGTATCACCCAGCATATGAATGAATGCACTCCTGACATTTAAGCTTTCCTTGCTTACCTTCCAAAGCAATAATGCTGTTGCTATATTTACAAGAAGCCCGACCACCCCAATTATTATCATTTCCTTAGCAGCTATAGGCCTGGGAGTTAAAATGCGCTTGTAGGCTTCCCATAAAATAAATCCGGTTATTACAAGCAATGTTATACCGTTAAGCAATGCTGCAAGTATTTCCGCCCTGTAAAAACCAAAGCTTTTATCTTTTGTTGCAGGTCTGCAGGCATAAAGAATTGCAAGGAAGCTGATAAGCAGGGCAAATGCATGGGTCAGCATATGGCCGGCATCCGACATTAACGCAAGGCTGCCCGTAAAAATTCCACCAAGTATTTCTGCAATCATCATGGTACCGGTAAGAACTATTGTAATAAGCAGCCTTTTTCTTTCATAAGACCTGAAGTCGTGCCTGTGATTTTCGTGGGAGTGGTTATCATGCTCTTGATGGGCATGCTGCAACTTTTTTTTTGGAGGATGATTATGTTCCATAATAAATATGTTAAATCATAAGTCTATCTTTTTTATGGGCGCAAAACTGACAAGCAGATGCTTTAAGCCCACCTGGTCAAAAACAACATCTATTTCAATATCGTCTTTCAATATTTTAACTTTTAAAACTTCCCCTCTGCCCCACATTTTATGTTCTATCAGGTCGCCTTCAGAATAATCCTCACTATCGGAATGGCCAGCGCCAGACCTTTTGGCACCCCTGCTCTTGCTTCTATTTTCAGCTTCTATTATATTCTCATCGATAATCAGGTTTTGGGGAATCTCTCTTATGAACCTTGATAAAACCTTAAAGCTGGTATCACCATATATGCTGTGGCTTAATGCTGATGTCAGGAAAACTTTTTCTTTTGCCCTCGTAATGCCAACATAACAAAGCCTTCGCTCTTCCTCAAGTTCAGGCATGCTGTTCATGCTTCTGGAATGAGGAAATATCCCCTCTTCCATGCCAATAATAAACACTACAGGAAATTCCAGCCCTTTTGCATTGTGGAGAGTCATGAGAACCAGGGCGTCCATTGATTCATCATAATTATCTATATCTGTCAAAAGTGAAACTTCTTCAAGAAATCCATCAAGTCTTGCAAGGCTGCTGGGAGCGCCAGATTCGTTATTTAAAAAGGTCTTATGCTCATATTCTTTTGTAACAGTAAGAAACTCTTTTAAGTTTTCAACCCTGTTCATTGCATCTATCGTATTCTCAAATTCAAACTCCTTCATGTATCCCGTAACTTCCCATACTTTTTGAAGAGTTTCATCAACACCATGTTCAACGGCAAAATTTCTGAAATCGCTGATCATATCCTGAAATTGATTAATCCGTTCCTTTGTTTTCTGGTTGATTGTATTGATTTCACTGCTGGCGTAAAAAGCCTCTATAAATGTCATTTTCTTTTTAATTGCAAATTTTTCTATCGAATTCAGGGTGCTCTTGCCTATTTTTCTTAAAGGAACATTTACTACCCTGAGCAGGCTGATAAGGTCTTTTGGGTTTGAAATCAGTTTAAGGTAAGCCAGCATGTCCTTAATTTCCTTCCTGTCGTAAAATCGAAGCCCCCCATAAATCTTGTATGGTATGTTCTCCTTTATCAGGAATTCTTCAACCGCTCTTGACTGTGCGTTTGTTCTGTAAAAAATTGCAAAATCCCTGTACATCCTGGAATTTTCTTCCACGATTTTTTTTATCTTTCCAACTATGAATGCAACCTCTTCTTTTTCATCGGAAGCCATGTATTTGGAAATCAAGTCACCTTCAATATTGTCAGTCCACAGTTTCTTTTTTTTACGGCTTTCATTATTGCTTATTAAAAAATTTGCTGCTGAAAGTATATTTTTTGTGGACCGGTAATTTTGCTCAAGCTTTATTACCTCAGTTTTATCAAAATTCTTGTCAAAGCTTATAATATTCTCAATCATAGCTCCTCTCCAGCTGTAAATACTCTGGTCATCATCTCCAACTACATAGATATTTTTATATCTGGCAGCAAGCAGCAATATCAGCTCGTTCTGAGCAATATTTGTATCCTGAAATTCATCCACAAGGATATATTTGAATTTTTCCTGGTATTTTTTTAAAACATCGGGGTAAAGCCTTAATATATCCACCATGTACATGAGCAGATCATCAAAATCCAGCGCATCAGCCTTAATCAATTTTTGCTGGTAAAGCGGGTAGACCCTGGATACAACCTTTTCATAATAATCGCTAGCTTCCCTTGAATAAGTTTCATAATCTATGAGCCTGTTTTTGGCATCGCTTATGACTGCATGTATAGCTTTGGGTGGAAACCTTTTATTATCTATATCAAGCTCAATAAGACATTTTGAGGTAAGACTTGTCTGATCACTTTCATCATAGATTACAAAATTACTTGGAATGCCCAGATGGTGAATCTCATACCTTAAAACTTTTGCGCAAAATGAATGAAAAGTGCTGACCCACATTATTTCTCCGACTTTTCCAACCAGTTCAATAACCCGTTTCTTCATTTCACGAGCAGCTTTATTTGTAAAAGTAATTGCCAGTATATTGAAAGGGTCAACGCCAATCTCTTTTATAAGATATGCAATCTTATAGGTTAGAACTCTTGTCTTGCCGCTTCCTGCGCCTGCAATTATAAGCAGAGGATTTTTTATACTTTTTACAGCCTTGACCTGCTGCGGGTTTAAATGTTTTTCTAAATCCATTATTTTTTAAAAAATTAATTTTATTTATAAAATATGAAATAAGAAGCTTTTGCAAAGAAATCGATGAAGGTATTGTTATCTTATCATCTTACCAAAAAATTTGGCGATATATTCCACCTGATGAAGCATTTCTTTGGTTTGTTTTTCATCAAGAGATTGCTGGCCATCACATAAAGCTTTTTCAGGTTCATTATGGATCTCAACAATCAAACCATCTGCGCCGACAGCAATAGCAGCCCTGCTCATAGGAATAACCAGATCGCTCTGCCCGACTGCATGAGACGGGTCTATTATTATTGGCAGCTTGCTTAGCTTTTTTATAACAGGGACGGCTGACAAATCGAGGGTGAACCTGGTGTAAGGTTCAAAAGTCCTGATGCCGCGCTCGCAGAGAACTATTTCAACATCTCCTGCTGAAGATATGTATTCCACTGCAAGAAGCCACTCTTTGATAGTTGAAGCCCAGCCCCTTTTCAAAATCACTGTCTTATTCTGTTCATGAGCAACTTTACCAACTTTTTTGAGCAATGCAAAATTTGACATGTTTCTGGTACCTATCTGCAGAACATCCACATATTTTGCAGTTTCTTCAACTGTTTCTGCCTCAGTAACTTCTGTAACAGTTTTAAGCCCGTATTTCCTGCCAACTTCATTTAATAATTCCAGCCCCTGATGTTCAAGGCCTTGGAAGCTGTACGGAGATGTTCTTGGTTTGAAAGCTCCTCCCCTCAAAAAATTAAGACCGCTTTTTTTAACAATTCCTGCAATTGTATCAAGCTGTTCCCAGCTTTCGATTGCGCAGGGACCTGCAATTATAGTTACAAACCCCTCTAATATTAATTTTTCTTTGTCTGATTTTTTCACGCTTACCTGCATTTACTATTTATCTTTATTAAGACTTCGGCACCAGCTACAGAGTTTCATCCTTTTCAAGAATCTGAACATTTCTCAGTATCGATTCAAAGATCTGAACTATATTATCATTATATAGCGGACCTTTGTTATAGCTTACTATATTATTCATCAGATCCTCTTCCCTCTTTGCATCATAAAGAGGCATATCATGCTTTTCCTTCATCCTCTTTATCAGAAGAACTATCTCAGCTCTTTTATTCAGCAAATCTACAATTCCCCTGTCAGTCTTGTTAATTTCTTCTCTATACCCTTTTAATTTTTCTTTAAAATCATCTTCCATATATCCCCACTTTGTAATTTTTAGAATTGATTTATATAAAACTCTACTCCCATTCGATAGTGCTTGGAGGTTTTGAGCTTATATCATATACTACCCTGTTAACTCCTTCTACCTCATTAATTATACGATTGCTCAGGTTTTCAAGTACTTCGTATGGAAGCCTTACCCAATCTGCAGTCATGGCATCTTCACTGCTAACCGCTCTGAGTACTATTGGATATGAATAAGTTCTTTCATCCCCCATTACTCCAACACTCTTTATGCCTGGCAGGATAGCAAAAGATTGCCAGATGCTTTCATAAAGGCCTGCCCGCTTGATTTCTTCAAGAACTATTTTGTCTGCCATTTTCAATATTTCGAGCCTTTCTTCGGTGACATCGCCAATAATTCTTATTGCAAGCCCCGGACCTGGGAAAGGCTGCCTCCGGACTATTTCTTCAGAAAGCCCGAGCTCAATCCCCAGTTTTCTTACTTCATCCTTAAAAAGCTGCCTTAATGGCTCTATTAATTTTAGTTTCATGTCTTTTGGAAGTCCACCAACATTATGATGCGATTTTATTCTTGCAGCATCTCTGGTCCCGCTCTCAATTACATCAGAGTAAAGAGTTCCCTGTACAAGGTAATCAGCATTTTTAATCTTTTTTGCTTCTTCTTCAAAGATGCGAATAAATTCAGTTCCTATTATTTTTCTTTTAGCCTCAGGGTCACTGATACCCTTTAACTTTGAAAGGAACCTGTCTTTTGCTTTAATATGAACAAAATTAATCTTAAAATTGTCCCTGAAAGTTTTTTCAACCTGTACGTCCTCGCCCATGCGAAGCAACCCATGGTCTACAAATATGCAAGTAAGTTTCTCGCCAACAGCCCTGTGAACAAGAATTGCGGCAACCGTAGAATCAACTCCACCGCTTAAAGCACAGATGACCTTGCCATCTTTTACCTTGCTTTTTATTTCTTTTACCTGGTTTTCAATTATTGACACCATGGTCCAGCTTGAAGAACACCCGCATATATCAAAGAGGAAATTCTTCAATATGTCCATGCCTGACGGGGTGTGGATTACCTCCGGGTGAAACTGTATTCCATAGATTTTCTTTTTTGTGTTTTCAATCCCTGCAATTGGAAGTGAAGGAGTTGAAGCAATAACTTTAAAAGCCGGCGGCAGTTTTGAGACGCTGTCCTTATGGCTCATCCAGCATATTTCTGATTGGGCAAGACCATTAAACAGAGGTGAATTTAGCTTTAGGTCAATGCTTGTTTTCCCATATTCATTGTTTGCCGTACCTGTAACTTCTCCATCCAGAAGATGGGTAATAAGCTGCATGCCGTAGCATATTCCAAGTATTGGAATACCGAGCTCCAGTATTTCCTTGTCCACTGTCGGGGTTTTTTTTGCGTCTGAAAATAAGGATAATATACTGCTCGGGGAACCGGAAAAAACAAGACCGCTCGGCTTCTTTGCCTTTATTTTTTCCATTACTCTGTCATAGGGCACCAGTTCAGAAAATACCCTGAGTTCTCTTATTCTTCGAGCGATAAGCTGGCTGTACTGTCCTCCAAAATCGATTACAAGAACATTTTGCATGTTTTAACCCATTCCAACTTTCTGCGCTTGCTGGTGAAATTTACCTTCTGTCTTAATAGAAGGAGCGACCATAACTTCTGCTTTCTGGAAATCCTTTATATTTTTATAACCGCAGGTAGCCATTGAGGTTCTCAAAGCTCCGCAAAGATTTAGTGTTCCATCATTTTCGTGGGCAGGACCAACCAAAATTTCTTCAAGACTTGCAACAACATCTGTTTTTATTCTTGTCCCTCTTGGAAGATCGGGATGGAATGTTGCCATGCCCCAATGATAGCCTCTCCCGGGTGCTTCTTTTGCACGGGAAAGAGGTGAACCTATCATTATAAGATCTGCGCCACATGCAATAGCTTTTGCTAAATCTCCGCCGGTCCTCATGCCTCCATCAGCTATTACAAGTACATATTGTCCCGTTTCATCAAGGTGCCTTGCTCTTGCTGCAGATGCATCTGCAATCGCAGTTGCCTGTGGAACACCGATACCTAATACCTGGCGTGTAGTGCAGGCTGCACCGGGGCCAACTCCAACCAGTATTCCTACAGCGCCTGTTCTCATAAGATGAAGAGAAGTTGAAAATGACGAGCAGCCGCCCACTATTACTGGAACAGGGCATTTTGGAATGAACTGTTTTAAATCCAATGGTTCTTTTGTAATGCTAACATGCTCTGCACTTATTACAGTACCCTGAATTACCAGTATGTCAAGCCCTGCATCCAGGGCAGCTTCGTAATACTTTTGAACTTTCTGAGGTGTTAAGGAGCCACACACAACAGCGCCCTTTTCTTTAATCTGTTTTATTCTTTTTTTAATTAACTCAGGTTTTACAGGTTCTCTGTATATTTGCTGCATTTTTGCTGTTGCTTCCCTATCAGAAAACCTGGAAATTTTTTCCAGCAACTCATCAGCATTGTCATACCTTGACTGGATCCCCTCCAGGTTGAGAACAGCAAGACCACCAATCCTGTGCATTTCAAGCGCCATGCTTACATCTACTACACCATCCATGGCTGATGCAAGTATGGGAATTTTAAAATGATAATCATCAATACTGGCAGAAATATCTATATCTTCAGGATCTCTTGTTCTCCTGCTGGGAACAATTGATATTTCATCAAAACCATAAGCTCTTCTGCCCATTTTACCTTTTCCAATTTCGACTTCCATCGGATCAAGCCCCCTTCCTCTTCAATTTTTTCTCTTCTTTTTTAATTAATCTTTTAATATTATCTCTATGTGCAATAAATGTTAATATAAATAGAAAAATTGCTGCAATAACTATTGCCAGCGGGTATTTGGAAAAATAAAACGATAATGGTGTAGCAACTGCTGCAACTAGTGAGGACAAAGATACAATTCTAAATATTATAAAAATTAGCAACCAGACGGCCAGGATTATAATCATGGGCAGTATTCTTATTAATACAGCGCTATCGGCAAAAGGAAAACTGCACAAGCCAATTATTGCGCCAAAAGAAGTTGAGATGCCTTTCCCGCCTTTAAAATTAAGATATATCGAATAATTATGTCCTATAACAGCTACAACGGCTGTTATAGCTACAAGAATCAAATCATCAGGAAATAAGAAATAAACTGCCATTATTGGCAAAAATCCCTTTAAAACATCAATTAAAATAGTAATTACTCCTGCAGTTGCACCTACAGTTCTTGCGATATTGGTTCCACCGACATTACCGCTCCCCTGTTCTCTGATGTCTCCGCCTGTTTTTGCCTTATACCATATGTAGGCGATGGGAATAGACCCAAACAAGTATGCTGCAATTATGAAAATTATTTTATAAAAGATTATCATATTCATATTTAGTGGAAATAGTTTTGCCTCCATGAAATGAGCTTATGCATCAGATAAAACAATAAGAGAAATAATACTATAACTTGTAAATTTATTCAATTTATAAAAATATATACTGGCGGGATTGCCCTGAAAATAATAAAACTTAAAATTATTAAATAATAAGGATATTTTTTGACTAATTCTTAAAAGTGATATAATTGCAATATTAATTTTTTATTTTAAGCCAGGAGCGAAAAATGAAAAAAAGCAAATTTTATGTCCTTATCTCTTTATTAATTGTAGTACTTCTTTTTTCAGTTTCAGCCTTATGTAACCAGTGCGGTATAATAACGCCCGCTACTACTGATACTACTGCTGAGACTGCTACAGAAAAAACAGACGTAGGTGAAAGTAAGGAGTCTGCGTCAGATGAAACGACAGATCAAACAGAAGAAACAACAGATCAAACGGAAGAAACAAGCGCCACGGACCAGTCATCCGGAAATGAAGCACCCGCCATCAAGCTGGAGATCTATGAAGGCCCAACTTATTCTGCTGGCGATGACATATGTTTCTACCGGGTAAAAGCTGTGGTGACAGGTAAACCGGCTCCTACCGTAAAGTTCAGCAGGGATGACAGCAGCGGTGCCTGGGGTACAAAAAAAGCACAGGTCAATATCCACAGGGGTGAAACTTATAAGCTCACCGCAACAGCCAAGAACTCTGAAGGTGAAGCCACTGCTTCCAAGACTCTGACATGGGGATGTAACAGCAATCCCGTTATCAACAGTATAACCCTTTCCAGCGCAACCATTGAAATAAACAAGATTTATAATGTCACGGCAAACGCAACAGATCCTGATGGCGACACTCTTACATATAAATGGACTACAAGTGGCGGTACTATAAACGATGATAGTACTAATCCTATGAAATGGACAACTCCTGGCTCTGCAGGCTCTTATACAATTACGCTAAAAGTAACAGATGGCAAGGGCGGGGAAGCTACACAATCGAAGGACGTTAGTGTTGAGACAGCTGTTGTAAATTTAGATGTGCCAAAAGTTAATACAGAAGGTGGATATATTGAGCAGGGAGGAAAGATAAATACTGGTGGTGGTCTATTTGCAGGTGATTCAGCAGCAGGCAGTGGCTATATTGGGAATAGAGCGGTAAGAGGTTATATCAGTTTTGATATAACCGGGCTGAATGGAAAAACTATAGATCAGGCAACTCTTACATTCAATATAAACTCAATCTATGGAGTTCCACCAGCAACTTTTGGAGGTATGTGGGTTGGTGTTGTTGATTGGGGAGCAGAAGCGCTAGTTCTATCAGACTTTGACCTTCCGCAAGTAGGTATTCAATTATTTAACATGACTGGAGGCGGTAACATAACTTGCACTACTGCTACACTAAAGACCCAGCTACAGAGTGCTATTAATGGTGGTAAAAGCAGATTTCAGATTATGATAAGTCACCCAGGAATGCCATCTAGTTTTAACAACACCTGGGATGGCTGGTCTTATCTTCAGGCAGGAGTTAATCTAAATATAAATTATCATTAAATTTAAAAATAAAGAACAAAGACACCGAGCTATTGCCCATGTCGGGCGAATCCTAAAAAGGCTGGTTGGGATTTTAATCCCAACCAGCCTTTAAATTAGCTATAAAAGCACAATATGTAATGAAATATCTGGCTTAACTATTTTACATCATTGGGCCCATACCGCCGCCATACCCGCCGCCACCTGGCATTGGAGGCATTGCTTTTTCCTTTTCTGGCTTATCAGCAACAATAACTTCAGTTGTAAGAAGTAGAGCTGCTATTGAAGCTGCATTCTGCAATGCGCTTCTTGTAACTTTTGCCGGGTCAATGATTCCAGCATCTATCATATTTACGTATTTTCCGGTCATTGCATCCAAGCCTTGTCCTTCTGGCAGTGTTTTTACTTTTTCAACAACTACTGAACCTTCAAGACCAGCATTTGCAGCAATTTGCCTTAGAGGCTCTTCAAGAGCTTTTACTACTATCGCTGCGCCTGTTCTGATATCTCCTTCAAATTTATTAAGATCTATCTTTGGAATTATATCTACAAGTACTACGCCGCCGCCTGGAACTATGCCTTCTTCTACAGCTGCTTTGGTAGCTGAAAGAGCGTCTTCAATTCTATGTTTCTTTTCCTTAAGTTCAACTTCGGTTGCAGCTCCAACTTTTATAACAGCAACGCCGCCGGAAAGCTTTGCAAGTCTTTCCTGAAGTTTTTCTTTGTCAAAATCTGAATCTGATTGCTCTATTTCAGTTTTAATTTGTTTGATTCTGCCTTTAATAGTATCAACGGAACCTTTGCCTTCAACAACTGTGGTGTTTTCTTTGTCAACCTTTACCTGACGAGCTTGACCAAGCATTTCTAAAGTAACATTTTCAAGCTTGATACCAATTTCTTCAGATATAACTTTACCACCGGTAACTATAGCAATATCTTCGAGCATAGATTTTCTTCTATCGCCAAACCCTGGGGCTTTAACTGAAACACAAACAAAAGTTCCACGCAGTTTATTTACAACTATTGTTGCAAGGGCTTCGCCTTCAACATCTTCTGCAATTATCAGTAAAGGTTTGCCTGACTGCATAACTTTTTCAAGTAGTGGAATAAGGTCGCCAACTGCAGCTATTTTCTGGTTTGCGATCAAGATGTAAGGATCGTTTAAAACTGCTTCCATTCTTTCAGGATCCGTAACCATGTAAGGTGAAAGGTATCCTTTGTCAAACTGAAGTCCTTCAACAAGTTCGATTTCAATTCCGAATTTGTTGGATTCTTCAACTGTTATAACACCGTCTTTACCTACTTTTTCCATAGCATCTGCAATGGTCGCCCCGATTTGAGCATCTGCAGCTGAAATTGCAGCTACTTCCGCAATTTTCTTTTTATCAGTAGCAATGTCTCTGCTTGCCTTTCCTATTTCTTTAACAGCAAAACTAACTGCTTCTTCAATTCCTTTTTTCAGAAGAAGTGGATTTGCGCCTGCTGCAACATTTCTCAGGCCTTCTTTTACCATAGCTTGTGCAAGAAGAGTAGCTGTTGTTGTGCCGTCACCGGCTACATCGTTTGTTTTTGTAGCAACTTCTTTGAGAAGCTGAACGCCTGCATTTTCAAATGGGTCTTCAACCTCAATTTCTCTGGCTATTGTAACGCCATCATTTGTAATAGTTGGAGAACCGTATTTCTTTTCAAGAACTACATTTCTTCCCTTTGGTCCAAGTGTAACCTTAACTGCGTCTGCAATTATGTTTACGCCTCTTTCCAGCGCTCTCCTTGCGGTTTCATCGTATCTTAATTCTTTTGCCATAACTATCTAACCTCCTTATAATCTAAAAAAATACATAACTTTAATAACTTACCAGTTATTCTACAATTGCAAGAACATCACTTTCTTTGATGATAAGATGTTCTTTGTCGTCAATCTTTACTTCTGTTCCTGCGTACTTAGAATAAAGTACAACGTCGCCTTTTTTTACTTCCATAGGGATTTTTTTGCCATCTTCATCCCTTGCACCGTCGCCGGTTGCAATTACTGAACCTTCCTGTGGTTTTTCCTTTGCAGAATCCGGAAGTACAATTCCGCTTTTAGTCTTTTCTTCACTTTCTTTTGGTCTAACAAGTAGCCTGTCTCCTAATGGTCTATATGCCATGCCGATACCTCCTTTTAATATTTTATGTATTTGCACATTTAATTAAATAAATTTTAGCACTCTAATGTGCTGACTGCTAAACCAAGAGTAATAATAATATATGGTTAAGGAAAAATCAAGAGAAAAAGTAAAATAATTTAAAAACTTTTATATATCACTCCTGGAATAGACATCTACGTCAAGATTTGAAAAATTTCCCCTCATAAATTCGTGATAACCAAGGCACGCTACCATTGCAGCATTATCCATGCAGAGAGGAATTGGGGGTATATGAACTTCAATATTATTTTCTTTAGCTTTTATTTCAAATTTTTCTCGCAGCCTGCTGTTTGCAGCAACTCCACCGCTTACCAGGATTTCATTAAATTTAAACTCCAGGCAGGCCCTTATTGTTTTTTCAACCAGGACATCAACCACAGATTCCTGAAAACTTGCAACAAGGTGCGGAATATTCTCCTTACTCATAATTTCAGGATTTCTCCTTGTTCTATAGATCAGCGCAGTTTTAAGACCGCTGAAGCTGAAATTAAAATCACCGCTATCAAGCATTGGCCTGGGAAGCTCAATTATTGATGGATTGCCCTCCCTGGCAAGCTTATCTATTACTGGTCCGCCCGGATAACCGAGATTTAAAAATCGTGCGATTTTGTCAAATGCCTCACCTGCGGCATCATCAACTGTATGGCCGATTTCAGAAATGCTCCAATCGCACCCAATAACATAGAGGCTTGAATGCCCTCCGGAAACAATAAGCCCAATAAAGCCGCCTTCCTGCTCCGGGTTGATAAGAATGTTTGAATAAAGATGAGCTTTGAGATGATTTACGGCAACCAAAGGTATTTTGGCGCCGTAACTAATGGATTTTGCAGCGCCGACCCCGACAAGCAGCGAACCTACAAGTCCCGGCCTGTTTGTTACGCTAACTGCACTTATGTCTTTCAGTCCAAGCCCGGATTGTTCCAGAGCTTCTTTGATTATTATTGTTATTACTTCAATATGTTTCCTGGACGCAAGTTCCGGAACAACACCGCCATATTTTTCATGAATATAATTCTGGGAGGCAACAACATTTGAAAGGATTTTACTGCCGTTCTGAACAACTGCCGCACAGGTGTCATCGCAAGAAGTCTCAATTCCTAAAATGTTTATATCTGATTTGTAATAATTATTCTGCATTTTATGTCTTGAAAGGCGCAAATTCCCTTACATAAAGTGGCGCCAGTCCATAATCATCCAGGTTATAATTAGTCTGTCTATTTTTTAAATAACTGTAATATGCGCACAGGTTAAGATGAAAAGCATCAGGGGGAAAAACTCTTTTGTCCACACCTGTTAGTGAGCTTAGATGTGAGCCGGAGCGCGAACCAGAACTCGAACTA
Organism: Actinomycetota bacterium; assembly: GCA_018897225.1. Lineage (GTDB taxonomy): Bacteria > Actinomycetota > Humimicrobiia > Humimicrobiales > Humimicrobiaceae > JAHILC01. The sequence goes on along the minus strand of JAHILC010000273.1, from coordinate 35 downwards.
GAGCACATACCAGAACTTTTTAAATTTAATTCATC
>JAHILC010000272.1 GCA_018897225.1 Actinomycetota bacterium | reverse complement strand
TTATTCCATCAGTAGTAAAATCCAGTAATTCCAGGGATCTTTCGAATGCCAGAAGGCAATATTCTCTGTTGCCTTTCGCCTGCCAACTTAATGCTCTTTCAACTTCACTTCCGATGTTTGCCATCTGTTCAAAAAAACTTAAATTTCTCCATCTCTCTTCAAGGTTTTTATGCTGAGTTTTCATCTTCTATTAATTTATTTACTATCTTGATTATTTTATTGCGGACTTCCGGATCGTCAACACTTCTTGTGCAGTTTCCCTGACGGGGTCTTAAGTTTATCATTGAGTCAAATTCAACCCTTTCTTCTTTTGGTAATTCCGGATAAATATTAATGCCCCAGAGATTCTCCTGCTTGGAGCCATTAACTAAAAGTAAAGCCTCTTCGTCAGCGTGTAATTCCCCGTCAATAGCCATTATTTCTTTTTCAACGTCAATGACTGCTTTAATGAAATTGCCGAACATATTGAGTACCATATCTCTCAGCAATGTAATTTTAATTACTTCTGTAATTATTTTCATCCTATTATAAGTAATTAGTAAAGCTTTTTTCTTCTTACTGCTTCATTAATAATTTTTTAAACTTTTAATAAGATTTTACAATTTTTTAAAAAATATTCATACTGGGGATATATTTTCTATTTAACAGAAGTTTACTCCAATGTCTAAGTAGGATTGCTGGGAAAGTATTAATGAATTATATAGTTGAAGAATTAAAGATTATGTATAAAATATAGACAAAAGACTTATTTATCATAAGTATTCAATACAAATTAAAACAAAATGGACTATAACAAAAAATCAAAAAAGGAATTAGTACAAGAGCTCTCAAAATTACAAAAGCAATTGGAAAGATTTAAAAAACTGGCAAGGAACAGGTACAACCGATATTGTTTTTATGACAAGCTGACTAATTTGTTCAACAGAGCATACTTTGAAGAGGAACTTAGGAGACTGGATACAATAAGACAGTTGCCGCTGAGTGTTATTATAGGAGATGTAAATGGTTTAAAACTTGTAAATGATGCTTTTGGGCATAAGGAAGGAGATAATCTCCTGATAAAGTGTGGAAAGTTTTTAAAGGAAAGCTGTCGAAAGGAAGATATAATTTCAAGGTGGGGTGGTGATGAGTTTGCAATACTGCTGCCCAAAACTGCGGATCAAGTGGCAAGTGATTTGATAACAAGAATACAGGAATGCTGCAGAAACAATGATAATGATAGAGATAATATTACTTTAAGCCTATCTCTTGGAGCTTCGACTAAAACTGACATAAAAAAAGATATAAATTCTATTTTGAAAGAAGCAGAAGAGAATATGTACAAGAACAAATTTTTAACCACTGCTAATATCTCAAATAACATAATAGATTCTCTTCAGATTGCCCTTTGGGAAAAAAGTCATGAATCAAAGGACGATCTTGATAGGGTTAAAAAATTGGCATTGAAATTAGGCCGAGAATTAAAACTGCCCGAAGGTGAACTTGATAAGCTGGGCATTCTTTCAGCTATTCATGATATTGGAAAGGTTGCAGTATTGGAGAATATTCTTGAAAAAAAGGTTAATCTAAGTGAAAAGGATTGGAAAATATTGAAAAGGCATTCGGAAATAGGATATAGCATAGCGAAATCATCAAATAAGCTCGCTCCTGTTGCAGAGGCAATTATGGCTCACCATGAGTGGTGGAATGGCAACGGCTATCCATATAATTTAAAAGGTGAGGAAATACCAATCATATCCCGTATTTTTGCAGTTGTTGATGCTTACGACGCAATGCTAAATGACAGGCCTTTTAAAAAAGCAATAAGCAAGGATAAGGCAATTGAAGAGTTAAAAAAATTATCAGAAATACAATTCGACCCTTGTGTTGTCAATTTTTTTATAAAAGTTATAAGTTAGCACAAGTACCACTCAACTTGAAGTGGAATCAGGACAGCAGCATTTCCGCCTGTTCAAACAGACGATGAGCAAATACGGGATTGGTATGAATTGTTCTAGCAATACTGTCCGGAGTATATTCCAGAAAATCCTGAATTGTTATAGTGTCTTGATCAAAAAGTATGATTTTCTGTTGATTATTTAGCCCCTGTAGTATCGAAACAGGATATAATTTCTTATTTTCAATAAAATACTCCAGATTTTCCTGTTTTGGGTAATGCCATGCAAGAATTCTCAATTTTACGCAATTTGCATATTTGATTACTTCACTTGTCACCTTAGTGTTTGTTGCAAGCCACCCCTCCTTCAAATTGTAACAATTTAAATTAGCCTCACAACCCTTTTTTATGTCCTGGAATCTGCTGTGAACATAAAGGGCGGTTTTTATATCGCTGCCTGTATCTGAATCATTATGATATTTGCATTCAATCATATAATGTTCTCCGTCTTTTTCAGCAATCACATCAACTTCGTGATCAACACAGAAACCGGTGACAAGACGGCTGACTTCGGTCTTAAACCCATATTCTTTTAGTATTTTTGCCATGTATTTTTCAAAAACATATCCGGTTGGACCAAGATCCATGATGGCTTTCTTTAATGTATATTTTAGCGCAACTGAAGGCTGCTTTTTCCCGAGTTGTTTGATTGCCTGACCGTATATATCTTTTGTCAGCATATAATTTCTTAAATTATTTTTTATGGAATCTGTAGTAGAGGCCGCAGTAGTTACATCAGCTCCCGCATTTAAAAAAGACTTCTTTATTTTTTCCTCATCAAAAAGTTCTTGTTTGCCGTCTTCCTTTGTAATGTATTTTTCCGTTTTTTCCAAGTACTTCTCCTATCCTAAATCCTGCTCTTTATATCAAAAAGAAAACCCCCGCTCAGACCTTCAATCGTATGGCTCGCAAGCATTGCTTTTCTATCAATACCGTAGACAAGTTTTTTTAATTGTTCCAGATTACTCTTCTGGCATATAATATTTAAAACTTTTAAGTTGCCGTCCTTACCGCTCCCCTTATAACAGGTAACTCCGAATCTGTTTGCCCGAAGCAGATCTTCTATAGCATTATCAGGATGTTTTGTAATAATTTGTATACTCAGTATGTCTTTCGAAATTTTCTGGGAAATAAGCATACCCAAATACAAGCCTGCAGCAAATCCGACTGAATAAAATAAAATTATCAAGAAATTGATGCCCGATTTAACAGCATTTGATATCACCAGAATGATATTGGTCAGGCCTATTGCAGCTTCAAAAAAACCGATAATCATTGCAAGAACTTTTTTGCCTTTTACCATCATGATTACCCTTACAGTGCCTGTAAGTACCTGGGACATTATCGCAATTAAAACTACTGCAGACCAGAATATTATGTTAATGTCAAAATTAAACATTAAATAACCTTTTTTTAAATAATAAAATTTTCCGCTTTATTAATTTTTTAATAAAAAATTTAAAAAAATAATCTTAACAATAGTGCGTGAATTATTTATTGTATTTACATTAGGATTTAAGCCTTTTACCATGCTCAATAAAGTGATTGAAATTCTTGAGCCATTCAGGATAACCCTCGGGACTCGTCTCCAGGAATTCCATAAGCTTAACAATCTTATCAAGTGTTTTTCTGCTTATATAATGTTCGATACCACAGGCATCTTTTTCAGATGTATCATTCTCCATCCCCAGGACCTTGTTCAAGAACTTATATATCTCTCCATGTTTTTTATAAACACCTTTTGCAGATTTTGAACCCTTTTCAGTAAGATTCAAGTAACCATATTTTTCATGAGTTACAAACCCTTTTTCAGCAAGTTTTGAGATTGCATCAACAACCGAAGGGTTTTTTACGTTAAGGAATTCGGCTACTTCCTTAACCCTTACAACTTTCTTGTTAAGATTTATTATATATATTGCCTCAAGATAATCCTCAAGGCATTGTGATAAAGTTTCCATATCCCACCCTTAAATTTATATTAACAACATTTGAAACTTATGTAAAACACACCCATTAATAATTTTTATTCTTAACCGCACAGCTTGCACATGCTTTTCTGCCTCTAATTTCATTAACAAAGTACCAGATAAAAAATCCCATCGCCGCTGCACCGGCAAGCGCTATTATTACAATTTCTATTATCTTAAACATTTTAAATAAAAAGCCTCCCTACCTGGAAAACGATAAACGACACCGCCCATGCAAGTCCAAGCGTGTATCCGATCTGGAAAAGAAGCTCTTTAGTTCCAGCTTCTTTTTGAAAAACTGCAAGGCTTGCGATACAGGGGAAGTAAAGAAGTGAAAACAGCATAAAATTATAACCAACCAGTGGGTTATACTGTCCCGCTATCGCACTTCTTAGTGACTGTGAATCCTTGTTTTCATTAGTCAGACTGAAAAGTGTACCCATTGTAGATACCACTACTTCTTTGCCGGCCATTCCCGCGATTGAAGATAGAGAAAGCCTCCAGTCAAACCCGAGTGGCTTAAAAACCGGCTCTACGAAGCGTCCTATTTTTCCGGCAGCAGAATAGGTAAGCCTTTCTGCTGCTATCTTGCCTTCTATCACCTGTACAGAATCCTTATATTCTTTCTCAGAAATATCACCCAAACTAAATGATTGTTCTAGGCCTGCCAGCTGCTTGCTGTAGCCTTCAGAATATGCATTTCCAATCCTTGGGAATGTAAAGAGAATCCACATTATTATAGAAATTGCCAGTATTATTGTTCCTGCCTTCTTCAAGTACTGCCAGGTCCTTTCCCACATATGAATCAGTACACCCTTAACTGTAGGAACCCTGTAAGTAGGAAGCTCCATTACAAATGGTTCTGCTTCGCCTTTGAACCTTGTTGCCCGCAGCAATTTTGCCATAAGCACCGCAATCACAATCCCTATGACGTATATGGAAAAAATTATGTTGCCTGCATTTTTTGGGAAAAATATGCCTGCGAATAAAATATAAATAGGAAGCCTCCCACCGCAGCTCATGAAAGTATTTATATGCATTGTTATCATCCTGTCATTTTTACTTTCAAGAGTTCTCGTGCACATATATGCTGGAATTGTGCATCCAAAGCCGATAAGCATAGGAATGAAAGATTTACCATGAAGCCCGATCTTGTGCATAATCCTGTCCATGATAAATGCAACTCTTGCCATATATCCACTGTCCTCAAGAAGTGCAATACTTATAAACAAAAGCATTATTTTAGGAGTGAAAACAAGTATACCTCCAACCCCACCTATTATGCCGTCAATTAAAAGCGATTTCAGCAATCCTGCAGGCAGTACACTTGAAAGCAGTTGTGACAGCTTGGAAAAACCAAGAGCCAGCCAGTTCATCGGATAATCTCCCACCTTAAAAACCAGCTGAAACATTAGCCACATGATTATAGCAAAAATTGGCAATCCCCATATCCTGTTAATTAAAACCCGGTCAATCCTGTCGCTTGCTGATACTTCATTTTGCGGCTTTTCTTGGAGGGTTTCCTTTAGCGCTCCATTTATAAAACCGTATCTTGACTCTGCAATTATTGTTTCGGGCATATCTCTTGAGACATTTTTTATATGATTGATTGAATTTTCTGCCGTTTTTACGAGACCTGCATAAGTTTTTTCTTCCAAAAGTACTTTTAATGATTTTAAAACTTCCCTGTCCTGCTCAAGCAGCTTAATCGCAAGCCATCTTAAATTAAATTTTTGGGATAATTTTGCCTGAGCTTTTTTCAGTATTTCGATAATTTTACTTACCTCATTTTCAAGCTCGTCTCCATACTTTAAATTCACTCTTTTTCTTGCCTGCGGATTCTCATGAACTTCAAGAACCTTATCCAGAAGCTCGCTCATTCCGGCGCCTTTGCTGCCCACAGTCTGGACTATCGGAGCCCCAAGAAGCTGTGAAAGCAGGTTCAAGTTAATTTCCATTCCACTTTTTTTGAATATATCCGACATATTAAATGCAAACACCAGCGGGACGTCAAGTTCTATAAGCTGAGTGGAAAGATAGAGGTTTCGCGAAAGATTTGAAGAGTCAACTATACTTACAACAACATCAGGCTTTTCATTTATTATATAATTCCTGGCAACAAGCTCATCAAGAGTATAGGCCGTAAGGCTGTAAGTCCCGGGAAGATCAAATACTTTTATACTGTAGCCTTTGTATTTTCTCAGGCCGGTCTTTTGTTCAACAGTTACACCAGGATAATTGCCTACATGCTGCATTGCACCTGTAAGATTGTTGAATATGGAAGTTTTCCCTGAATTAGGACTCCCCGCAAGAGCAATTATTAATTCTTTGTTCTTTGCCTCAACCATTGCTTTTCTGGTCTAATTCCTGCACAAGGATTTTATGAGCTACGCCCCTGCCAAGTGCAATCTTAGAGCCTTTGACAGATACTATAAGTGGACCCCACCCTGATTGGTTTATTACCGAAATAACCTCACCAGGTAAAAATCCTACTGACAGTAGCCTGGAATTTAGACCATGACCTCCTGATATTTTATCAATCTTGTATTTCCTGCCTTGAACAGCGCCTGCCAGAGTCAAAGAAGGTGAAGGAATGTCATTCTCTTTAAATTTACCTTGGCCCATGGTATGCCTGCTATTTCCCATTTTTAGTTTTTGATAAGTATTTATATTAAACTACTAATATCTTGCTAAATTCTACCTTAAAATTAAATTATAATTAAAATAACTTAGTTAACTTAAATAATATTAGGCAAGACTAACTTTAATAGAAATAAATAATTTTGTCAAGATTTTAACCATAAATTTTTTTGGGGAATTGTACCTGCAGATAAAATATGTTAACACACTTTGAAGATATTCAAAGATATACGCGTAATTCGCTTGATATTTTTAATTTTCTATGCCTTTTCTTGCCTGGATGCCTCTATCATAGTAGTGCTTGATCTCACGCATTTCCGTAACCAGGTCTGCTTTTTCAATAATCCTCGGGTCAGTTTTCCTCCCGGTCAGGACAAGCTCAACGTGTTTGGGTTTGGTTTCAATAAGAGCAATGATTTCATCAATGCTGATAAGTTTAAAGAACTCTGCTATATTTATTTCATCCAAAATAACAAGGTCGTATTGTCCCGATGCAAGCATCTGCTTTACTTCCTCCATACCCTTTTTTGCAAGCTCTATATCTTTTTGGACAGGTTTTTTCCTTATGAACCTGATCTGTCCGTATTTTTTTAATGTTATAAGGTCACTGAATCTTTCGAGCGCTTTCGTCTCGCTGCTTTCCTGTAATTTCATGAATTGTGCGATTAAAACTTTCAGTCCGCAGCCGGCTGCTCTTATGGCAAGACCAAGAGCTGCTGTAGTTTTACCCTTTCCGTTGCCGGTATAAACTTGAACAAAACCTTTTTTTAAAATTCTTTTTGGATCACTCATTTTTTTGTGATACCCCTGCCTCTCCAAAAGTTGCCATTTCATTTAAAATTTTCATAGATGCTTGCGCAATACTGATTCCCAGTGCAGCCCCGGTCCCCTCACCAAGCCTCATATCAAAATTAAATAAAGGTTTCATACCTAGTTTCTCAAGCATAATCTTATGCCCCTTTTCAACAGAACAGTGTGAGGCAATCATGTAATCCCTGCACTTTGGAGCAATGCTTTCAGCAATAAGAGCGCCTGCACCAGAAATAAAACCATCTATTACAACAGGAACCCGTCTTGCAGCACAACCCAGTATTACGCCAGCTATGCCACCAATTTCAAAACCTCCAATTTTAGCCAGTACCTCAAAACCATCCCTGCGCTCAGGTTTGTTTACCTCAATTACCCGCCTGATTACATCAACTTTTCTTGTAAACCCTTCCTGATCAATGCCAGTTCCATAACCAGTAACAAACTCAGCATCAACCCCGCACATGCAGGAAGCTATTGCGCTGCTCGCAGTAGTATTGCCTATTCCCATATCTCCCGTTCCTATAATTCCATACCCTTTTTCTACCATCTGCCGGGCAACATCAATTCCAATTTCTATTGCCTGCCTGGCTTGCTCCACGCTCATTGCAGGACCCTTTGCCATGTTTTCAGTGCCGAATGCTATTTTTTTATTAATAAAGCTGGAGTTGGAATTAAGAGCCGTAAGGTCTGCAGCAACACCTGCGTCAACTATTACCACATCGGCCCCAACATGATTTGACAGCACGTTTATGCCCGCCCCGCCATTGACAAAATTGTATACCATCTGCGGAGTAACTTCCTTAGGGTATGCACTTACACCTTCATCAACTACGCCATGGTCCGCAGCCATCACAATTATAAGCTTGCTTGACATGTCTGGATTAAGGCTGCCAGTAATTCCTGAAATCTGTTTTGCAAGCTCTTCGAGCCTTCCAAGGCTTCCCTGAGGTTTGGTTAGGCTGTCCAGCCTGACTTGCGCTTTTAACATCGAGCCGCCGTCCAGCTCAACAATTTCTTTAACTACATCTTCTATATTAAAATTATGCACTTATTTTACTCCCTGATATTGCTTATAAAAATATTATTAGTTAAATAATAAAAGAATAATTCTAAATGGGCAATATGAATTGCTATTTTTTTTATTTAGGTTTTACTTTGATTTTATTGCCTTATAATTTATATACATTGCAAAAAAAATTTTATATAATTTTAAAAATCTTTAACTGAATAATTCGCTTCAAAAGGAGTTTTAATGATTAAAATTAAATTATGGCTAAGAGCAATAAGAGCGCCTTTCTTTCTGGGTACAATAATGGCAGGATTTGCAGGCTCTGCTCTTGCTTTCAATGAAGGCAAATTTAATAATAACTGGCTTTATTTTGCAGCAAGTATTTTGATAATAGCCGGAGCCAACTGCGGTACAAACCTTATCAATGATTATTTTGATCATCTGAGCACTAATGATGATATCAACAAGTATTCCACTCCTTTTTCCGGTGGAAGCAGAGTTATCCAGGAAAAGCTTCTAAAACCCAGGCAAATGCTTGTAGCAGGATTGGTATCTTTTGCAGTTGTTGGTGTAATAGGGATTATATTTGTAATTTTTGTTAATGTTTCCCTGATATGGTTCGGACTTGCAGGAATAATACTAAGTTATTTTTATACAGCTCCTCCATTAAGAATAGGATACAGGGGGGTTGGTGAAATAATTGTTTTTTTAATATGCGGACCCCTTTCTGTTATCGGTACTTACTTTCTTTTTACGGGAACGATTACACTCAAATCCATTTTGCTTTCAATTCCAATAGGATTGCTGATTTTTGAAATATTGCTTATAAACGAATTTCCTGATTATGAGGCTGATAAGGCTGTAAATAAGAAACACCTGGTGGTAAGGATGGGCAGACAAAAAGCAAGAATTGTATTTGCTGCTGTTATTGCACTTACATATTTGTCAGTA
>JAHILC010000271.1 GCA_018897225.1 Actinomycetota bacterium | reverse complement strand
GGACGTTGCAGCTGTTACATTAGATGAGATAGAAAAATATATTTCAAAAATAAAAGTGGAGAAAATAGGATAAAAAAAATATACTATCATTAACTAAAGATTTCATTAAAAAAATTGTTTAAAAGGTTCATGAAAACTTCAAAGAAGGACTCCAACACTGCAGTTTCAGAGTTTTGCGATTATGATTCCTCAATTAGCTCAGTACTGGATAAGCTGAATTTTATTGATAAACTTGAGCAAATAAATAAAATTATTATAAAGCCAAACTTACTCGAGATTGCGCCACCACCCTGCACTACAGATGTAAAATGTATTGAAGCAATTATAAAATATATCTTCAGATATAAAAGTGATCTTAAAATGTTTTAAAATTTTACTTTAAAAAATATATTAATATTTGTTATAATACTTTTTATTATTATTATTTTTTTTAAAAATATCAAAAAATCTCATTATGGAAGAAATAGTAAGCTGGCTTTTAGAAGATGATAATCCCTCGGTTAAGTGTTTTACTAAAAAAGAGATACTTTGTGAGGAGCTTAGCACGAGAGAGGCCAATGCTTTAAACAGAGAAATACTAAAAAGCGAACCAGTAAAATCTATTTTAGAACTTCAAAATTCTCAAGGCTGGTGGTATGAGGATAATTTTACTTTTCACCCGCTTTATAAAAATACATTCTGGCAGCTTTATTTCCTTTCACAGCTTGGAATAAATAATAGAATCAAGACTGTAGATAAAGCCGCACATCTTATAATTAAGCATATGCAGAATGATAAGGGTTCTTTTCCTTCGGTTGGAAGGTATTGGGGCAATCTTGCTTGCATGCAAGGCATAACTCTTGAAATGTTTTTAAGGCTGGGATATGCAGATGAAGATTTCATAAAAAAAGCCATAGGTTTTATAACGGATTTTGTTTACAGGACTGATTACAGGTGTAAGTACAGGCAAAATTTCAGGTGCCCCTGGGGTACTATTAAAATTCTTAAGGCTCTTAATTTAGTACCTCAGGACAAAAGAGATGAGGAAGTCCTCAGCGCTGCAAACAGGGCAATAAAATTTCTATTAAGCCATAATATAGTAGAAGCAAAATATCCAAGAAAAAAACCAAGAAGCAGTCAATGGTTTTTATTTGGTTTTCCCAGAGGTTACCAGAGCGACATTCTGGAGCTGACTTCTGCATTGGTAGATGCAGGATGCAGCAAAACTGTATCCAATCTCAAGGCTGCATTGAAATATATTTCCGCCAAAAGGCAAAAAGATGGAACATGGAAAATGGAGTTTACATTAAATGGCAGGATGCTTGTTGATATAGAAAAAAAGAACAAACCTAGCAAATGGGTCACATTTTTTGCCTTAAAAACACTTTTAAAATCAGGATATATTAAAACCTAAATAAAACTGCTTACCGTGTGATAAATTCATATATTTTTTCAAATACCCTGGGATTTACAATTATTTTACTTGTGTGCTGTATAATTTCATTGATTTTATGTTCTAAAAAATTTTCTGCTATAATCTAAACAAGAATTAAATTATAATAACAGAAAGAAAGACTTTAAGAAATATTTAAGGAGGACATATGTGCGGTAATTCAGATAACGGATTTTCAACAATTAAGGGTGGAATCATTGGCTTTAGCCTTGGTTTAATTGTTGGAGCTTTAGCGGCTCTTTTCCTTACAACAAAAACCGGTGAAGAACTGAGGGCAGAAGTGAAGAGAATTGCTGTTGAAATAAGAGATAAAGCCGAAGAAAAAGCTGGCAAGATAAAGGATTTAACAAAAGATAAATATGAAGATATTGTTAATACTGTTATTACTAATTACAAAAAGGTAAGAGATTTCACAGAAAAAGAGCTCGATCTTATCAAGGAATTCATAATGGAGCAGAAAGACATTAAGGCTTAATAAACAAAGTCTTAAATTTTTACTTCATTTTCCATTTTGTGAGGATATTTTCCCTATCGAATTATTATGGATGTTGTTTCAACAGTAGTACCAATTGAAATCGATATTTTACCCCAAAACCTGGTTTATCTTTTAAGCTCAGTAGGAAGATATGCTTATATATGCTTTTTTGATTCAAGCCTGGTTCCAAATAAATATTCAAAATTTTCATATGTATGCTTTAAACCCAGGTTTGTCGTAAAAAGCAATGAAAAAGAAAGTACATTTTTAAACTGCTCGTCAGGAGAAAAACAAACCTTTAATATTAATCCCTTATTATTTTTAAAAGAAATCTCAATTGCAGCAATTACTCAAAATAATATAATTTACCGTTTGACTTCAGAACATGATTCTGCCAATACTGGGAAAAAAAACCTGCCAGATTTTATTGGGGGACTTGCAGGATATATTTCATATGACCTGAAAAACTATATTGAGAGGTTACCGCAGAAAGCCAAAGATGACATTTTGTTGCCCTTGTTTATGCTTGTCTACTATGACAACTTGATGGCTTATGACATTGATAATAAAAAATGGTTTTTTATAAAAAATTTTGTGGTAAAGCATAAAGAAATGAGTAAAACAAGCGGGTCGGCTCTCGATTGTTTTCGCGATTGCTTTCATGACAGCGGCAATTTAATTTGCGCCGATATTAGCGATTATGAAATTACTAAAATTATTAATAAAGAAAAAATAAAATTAATTAAGGAAATAGAAAAAAGCGCCGGTAAATTTGACAAAAATGTAAGTTCAGAAAAGATACAAAGTAAAATAGTGCAGGACTGCATTAAAAAAGATATCAAAGAAGTTATCCTTGATTCAAATTTTACTAAAACTAATTACCTGGAAGCTGTAAAAAAAGCAAAAGAGTATATTCATAATGGTGATATTTATCAGGTAAACATGACTCAGAGGTTTAAATGTATCCTGGATGTCGATCCTTATAGTTTATACTACGTATTAAGGCAAAAAAATGCAGCTCCATTCTCAGCATTCCTGAGTTTCCCTGAAGTTAAAATAGGAAGCTCTTCTCCTGAAAGGTTTTTGTTTTTAAAAAATGGTTTTATCCAAACCAGGCCAATAAAAGGTACAAGACCCAGGGGGAGCAATGAAAGCGAAGATTTAAAATATATGTCTGAGCTGCAAAATAGTATTAAAGATCACGCTGAGTTGAATATGATAGTTGACCTTGAGCGAAACGATCTTGGAAAATTTTGCGAATACGGCACTGTAAACGTAAAGGAGCATGCCGTTATCGAGAAGTATGCCCGAGTTTTTCACCTCGTATCAACTGTTACGGGAAAAGTTAAAAAAGGTTACGATTTTACTGATATAATTAAAGCAACGTTTCCCGGGGGATCAATTACCGGAGCGCCAAAAATACGGGCGATGCAGATCATAGACGAGCTTGAGCCAACAATAAGAAGTATCTACACCGGGGCAATAGGGTATGCAGGCATTGATGGAACGGTGGACTTTAATATAGTCATAAGAACTTTTATAATAAAGGGCAGCCAGCTTTATTATAATGTCGGCGGCGGTATTGTAGAAGATTCCAACCCTGAAGATGAATACCGGGAAACCCTTGATAAGGGAATGGCTCTTCAGGAAGCTTTGAAGTTTTTTGAGTTAAAAAATCTTTTAAATACAGGCAGGTAAAACTCCAGTGGACTTTGTGTTATAATTTTAGTTAATATTATACAAAAGTGTTTTCATGACTGTAATGTTTAACAATACTTTTATCAACGGTAAATTTATATCCAGCAGCAACGCTAAGATTTCCCTAGATGATGCCGGGTTCCTGTACGGGGATGGGATATTTGAAACTCTAAGAGGTTATAAAGGAAAGCCTTTTAAACTTGACGAGCATATCGCAAGGCTACTCTCTTCACTTAAACAATTAAGATATAACCCACATTTTGATAAAACGTATATTAAGAACGCTGTCCGCGGATTACTCTCCAAAAACAGACTTTCGCAAACGGGCGCTTATATAAAAATAATAGTCACGCGCAACAGATATGGCCAAAGGTTTCATTATGACCTACAAATTAAACCTAATTTAATAATAATTGCAAAAAAACTGGACCCTTATCCAGACGACTATTATAAAAATGGCATAAAAATTGCTACTTCAGATTTGAAAAGAAGCGCTATTGGCGGTAGCCTTTACAAGTTCAAATTGCTAAACTATTTCGAAAATATATATGTAAGAAATGAAGCTTACAGCAAGCAGTCTTTAGAAGGAATTTTTTTAACAAGAGACCGCCTGATTCTCGAAGGTTCCATGTCCAAT
>JAHILC010000270.1 GCA_018897225.1 Actinomycetota bacterium | reverse complement strand
GATTCGGCAAAGAAACGAAAGGAACCACTTGACCACGTAATACTTTCAGGACCCCCCGGACTTGGCAAAACTTGTCTTGCTGAAATAATAGCAAACGAGCTTGGGGTTAATTTTAAAATTACTTCAGGTCCTGCGATAGAACGTGCCGGAGATCTTGCCGCCATTCTTACCAATCTCGATAAATTTGATGTACTTTTCATTGATGAAATGCACAGGCTCAACAGAGTTGTTGAAGAAATTCTATATCCGGTAATGGAAGATTATAAATTGGATATTATTATAGGAAAGGGTCCCTCCGCAAGATCCATAAGAATAGATATAGCGCCATTTACAATAATCGGTGCAACAACAAGGATAGGATTAATTGCAGCGCCACTCCGGGATAGATTTGGAGTACATTTGCGTCTTGATTATTATAATACCGAAAGTATCTTAAAAATTATTATAAGATCCGCAGAAATACTTGAAATGAATGTTACGGAAGAAGGAGCACACTCCATTGCCAAAAGGTCAAGAGGCACACCAAGGATTGCTAACAGGCTTTTAAAAAGGGTAAGAGATTATGCTCTCATCGATGGAGACGGCCAGATAAATGAGGCGATTGCTGAAAATGCTTTATCGAAACTGGATATAGATAAGCTTGGACTGGATGTTATTGACAAGAAAATATTGCAGACAATTGTAAGCAAGTTTGACGGAGGGCCAGTAGGTGTCGGGACAATAGCAGTTTCCATAGGTGAAGAAGTGGATACAGTGGAAGACGTATACGAACCATACCTTCTCCAGCTAGGTTTTATAAAAAGAACTGCAAAGGGCAGGGTTGCCACTGAATTAGCCTATAAGCACTTAGGTGTTGACAGGGATGATAAAGAAAAAGGTACAAGACTTTTTAATTAAAAAATACTTATGAAGCTTGATTTATTTTATTACGACCTTCCGGAGAAATTCATTGCCCAGGAGCCCTTAGAGCAAAGGGATAAATCAAAATTAATGATTTTAAACAGAAAAACGGGTGAGATTTCTCATGACGTCTTCTACAACATTTCAAGATATCTAAAAAAATACGACGTGCTTGTATTAAATGAAAGCAAGGTTACAAAATGCAGGCTGATAGGCGTAAAAGAAAATACCGGTGCAAAAATTGAAGTCTTTGTGCTGAGAAAAATAAAAGGTGAGAAGTACCTGGTTCTGGTAAAACCCTCCAAAAAGCTATCAGTTTCAAGCAAGGTAAATATTGGAAATTACTATTTTTCTGTTACCGAGAAGCTTGGTTATGGGAAAGCTGTCGTGGAATTTAATGCACCTCTTAATGAGATAATAAATAAATACGGGAAAGTCCCTCTTCCTCCTTATATAAAGAATGAGAATATCAGCGAAGAAAGATACCAGACAATTTATGCAAGGGTCAATGGCTCTGCAGCAGCGCCCACAGCCGGATTTCATTTTACTTACAAACTCATTAAAGAGCTTAAAAAAAGCAGGATTAATTTTGCCAAGCTCAGACTGGATATTGGACTGGATACATTCAGGCCAATAGTTGAAGATGATGTAGAAGAACACGTGATTCATAGCGAGTATTATTCACTTTCCGATAGTGAAGCAAAAAAAATAAGCCAGTCCATGCAAAATGGTGGAAGAATTATAGCGGTTGGGACTACTTCTACAAGAGTTCTGGAAACTGTTTTTTTAAAAAAAGATAAAATTTCAGGCGATAAGGGCAATGCTGAATTATATATATATCCAGGTTATAAGTTTAAAGCCATCGACGCTATGATTACAAATTTCCACTTGCCCTATTCAACACTTCTTGTTATGGTTAGCGCTTTTGCAGGCAGGGAAAATATAATTAAAGCATACGAGGAAGCCAAAAAGAACAATTACAGGTTTTTCAGTTTTGGTGACTGCATGTTGATAAGTTAATAAAGACAATGTGAAAATGACAAGTGACTAAAAACTTTTTTCAAATTTTAAATAAAGATAAAAAGACAGCTGCCAGAACAGGCCTGATATCTACGAGCCATGGAACAATTTCTACCCCAGTCTATATGCCTGTTGGGACAAAAGCCTCAGTTAAAGCTATAAATCACCATGATTTGTATGAGATGGGCTGCGATATTATTCTTGGAAATCTTTACCATCTTTACCTTCAGCCTGGAATCGACGTGCTTGAAAAATCAGGTGGTCTACACAAATTTATGAACTGGAATAAAAATATATTGACTGACAGTGGCGGCTTTCAAGTTTTCAGCCTCAGCAAGATCAGAAAAATTACGGATGAAGGAGTCCAGTTCAGGTCTATAATTGATGGCTCAAATCAATTTTTCTCTCCAGAAGAGGTAATCAGAATGCAGGCAAGTATAGGCTCTGACATAATTATGGTCCTTGACGAATGCATTGAATTCAATGAAGATTATAAATATACGCTCAATGCTGCACAAAGAACGCTTAAATGGGCGGAAATTTCATTAAAAACAAGAAATAAAACAATAAAAATT
>JAHILC010000269.1 GCA_018897225.1 Actinomycetota bacterium | reverse complement strand
AAGATTATTTCATTAAACTGCATGAATTACTTTTCAAAAAGGAAAATAAAAATTTTCTGGATAATTATAAATGAGTATTAAAAGATCAATATCCCAGCGCACATCAATCTTACTTAAATTTTTTATTTTTTTAATCTTAATTCCCATTATAAGTTTTACAATTGTCCCAAAACATCTCAATGCCAGTAACGAGTTTATTGATATAACAGCAGAAGCGGCGATAATAATGGATTATGATTCAGGCAAGATTTTATGGGAAAAAAATTCAAGCGAAAAGTTATATCCTGCAAGCACAACAAAAATAATGACCGGGATTGTTGCAATTGAAAATATAGCTAACTTGAATGAAATAGTAAAAATCTCAAGTAACGCTTCAGGTAAGAATAGTTCGTTTTTTCCTTTTAAAAGAGGTGACAGAATCAGCATTATGGATTTGCTTAAGGCTGCGCTTATAAATTCAAACAACAATGCAACTATTGCAATTGCAGAATATGTATCTGGAAGCGAAAAAGATTTTGTTAAATTAATGAATGAAAAAGCAAAAGAAATTGGCGCACTTGATACTTTCTTTCAAAATACCAATGGATTAGATACAAAATATCCCGAGCACAAGACAACTGCCGGGGACCTTGCGATAATTGCAAAATATTGTATGAACAATGAGCTTTTTAGAAAAATTATCAGTATAAAAAACGATTACATCATTATAAATGATAAAAAAGTTGATATATTTAATACCAACATATTGCTTTTTTTTGATTATATTAAAGGTATCAAAACAGGTTTTACCGAAAACGCAGGACACTGCCTTGTTCTATATTCCGAAAGGCAAGGTCTTAAATTGATTACCGTGGTTTTAAAAAGTGAAGATAATAAAAGAGCAGCAGATATTCTAAAACTCATAGATTGGGCAAATGACAATTACTCTAATACAAATATTGTTAATTCAGATAAAATTTATAAAACAATAAAAATAAGAAACGGCCCCAGTGAAGTTTCACTGGATTTATATCCCCAAACAGATTTTACACAACTGGTCAATATTAATGATAAGATTGAGATAACCGAAACCTTAAGAGCTGATTTGGTTCTTCCTGTGGCCAAAGGACAGGAAATAGGAAAAATCAGTGTTTATATTAATAATGAAAATGTAAAGGATATAAAACTCATTTCTAAAAATTCTATAAATAAACCAATAATTACTCAAAGCATAGTTGTTGAAAAAAATCAGAATCCGAAAAAAGTATTAATTTTCCTGTTACCATTTTACTTTTTGGTTTTTATCTTTATAATAATAAAAAATTTATTTATAAGAGAGTAAAGGAGAATGATTATGGTTAAAAAAGTTTTTAAGAAAACAAAAGTTTTAATATTATTTGGCCTTGTTTTAGTTCTTGCTTTAACAATGGGTCTTGCAGGTTGCAAAAAGCAGCAAGTCGTTGAAACCATCAGCGAAACAACCATACAGGAAGAAGAAACAAGTTCTGATACCAATGGCCAAACCACTCAGGAAACAGACGACAAAATAAGCGGTATGGAAATAACTGGTAATATTAATATTTTAACCGGAATGGAAATTTCAGATAAAGTATTGAATTCAAGACCTTTAGCAATAATGGTTGAAAACACGCCCGATGCAAGACCGCAGTCCGGGCTTATAAACGCAGATGTCGTTTTTGAAGTTGTTGACGAATGGAATGTTACCAGATTTGTCGCTGTGTTTTCATCATATGATTCAGACCTGGTAGGTCCGGTAAGAAGTGCAAGGCCATATTATGCAGAGATTGCCAGAAGCTTTGATCCTATTTATGTTTTCTGGGGAACACATCCAATTTTTTATAAGGTTATTGAAAACCTTGGACTTGATTATTTAAGTCCATTAGGTGATAAAAATAGTTCAATAACTGCAAATTTTGTTGATCCGGGACGAGGTGGTGGTGAAGGGGCAGATGCGATAAGAGACGCTTCAAGAGATGTTGCTTCCTGGCATACCGCGTACGTAAGATTACCAAGAATGAAAGAGATCGCTTCCAAGCAGGGTTATAAGCTTGAAGGCGGGCAGTCTTCATTTCATTTTAAAATAGATTCCCCGGAATCGGATAGGGGAGATATATCAAAAATAACGATAGATTATTCAATCCCACAATATAAATCATTATTTGAATATGACAGCAAGAATAATAAATACGTGAAATCTGTTGCCGGTTCTCCCAGCACTGACAGGGAATCAGGAGAGCAGATTGCAGCCAATAATGTAATTGTAATGGTTACGGACATCAAGAATTCCGGGGATTCTGATGGCCATATGATAGTCAGGACAACCCAGGAAGGGGAAGCTTTTTATTTCTTTGATGGAAAAGTAACTGAAGGCACGTGGAGCAGAAGTAGCGCACTTGATCCTTTTACATTCAAAGATATAGATGGAAATGTTGTATTATTCAATAGAGGAAATACCTGGGTAGGAGTTATATCAGGTATTGACAGAGTGGATTATCAATAGTTCCTTGAAATGGAAAATTTTAAAAATACTTTAAACAGCAACTTATTAAAAAGTGAAGTTTTAGGAAAAATATTATTTCCAAGCTCAGTTATCAATGATAAAATTTCTGAGCTTGGAAATAGAATTACTGAAGATTATTCAGGTAAAGATTTAATTCTTATAAGTGTTCTTCGTGGTGGAGTAATATTTGTAACAGACCTTGCAAGAAAAATAGATATTGATCTTACTATCGACTTTATGAGTATTTCTTCATATCATGGAATTCACCAAACCTCTACCGGTATTGTTAAAATAACTAAGGATCTGGAAGATTCAATTGAAGGCAAGGATGTAATAATTGTTGAAGATATAATAGATACAGGGCTCACTATCAGTTATTTACTAAGAAACTTAAAATCCAGGTACCCCGGCAGTATAGAAATTTGTACCCTGCTGGACAGAAATGTCAGAAGAATAGCAAATATAAATATAAAATATATAGGTTTCAGCATCGGAGAAGAGTATGTGGTAGGGTATGGCCTTGATTATAAACAAAAATATAGAAACCTTGATTCAATTTATGAGCTAAAATTAGATATGGTCAAAAAAGATATAGAGCATCTTCAAAATAAACCAGTAGAAACTTAATTTTAATAAACCATCTTT
>JAHILC010000268.1 GCA_018897225.1 Actinomycetota bacterium | reverse complement strand
GTACCACATTTAATACCTGGCAGCCTTTTATATATAAAGACTGGGGCGTGTATGAAGAATTTTATGATGTTCCTGTTATAAGAGATTATTATCAGTTCCTTGAAGTACTGAATAAAAATGCCGGTAAAAACATTTGGATTATAACTTCAAATTCCATAAGAGTCCGTGGTCATATATCAGAAGATGTGGCTGATTTCATTCTCAGCCAGGAACAGTACAGAAAAGCTATCGGGGAAGACGGCATATGCTCTGCATATCTATTCCCTAAAGTTGAAGGCAATACACGGGGATACCAGTTTCCTGTAAATGATGAAAATATAATCAAAGTTCCTGAAAATATAGGAACGGATAAACCACAGAAAGTATTTCCACTTTTATTTTCAAGTAAGGAAAATGAAAAATACCTGTTTTACGGTTGGTCTTCTATGCAATCGGACGGTACGTGGATAGACAATAACAATGCGGTCCTTTTACTGGACTTTAATGAAAAAAGCGATTATATCCTCAATTTTGAAATACAGGCTTTATTCAGTCCCGAGCAGCCTCAGGAACTGAGAATAGTCTTTAATGATAGGGAAGTGGGGTTCGTTAAATTTAAAGATTCGGGTATTGTAAACTATTCCGTAAAAATCAACAAAGAATCAATAAACATTGACAGTTACAATACCATTGAATTCAAGTCAAAATACCTCCTGTCCCCCAAGACTCTCAGGATTAATGAAGACTCAAGGTATCTCACAGTCTACGTTAAAAAAATATTGTTTACACCTCAATAATGATTACACAGATACATGACTAATATTCGATATATCTAATAATAGTCTTGACTAAATTAAGATATATGATAAATTAGTCATAATATAATAAAACCACAAAATGATATGAACCGGAATTGCAATGGAAGAAAAAATAAGAAGAATTTATACATCTGTTATAAAGGAGCATTTCAAGAATCATAAGCAAATGATTTTTCTTAGTGGACCAAGACAGGCAGGCAAGACCACTGTTAGCATGATGGCTAAAGAGTTTTCAGATCAATTTTCTTATCTGAACTGGGATAATTTAGACCACAGGAAGGTTATTCTGGAAGGACTTCAGAGTGTAGCTGTTTATGCAGGACTCGATAAACTGACTTCGGATATACCCATTATTGTTTTTGATGAAATCCATAAATATGGAAAGTGGAAAACATTTTTAAAAGGTTTCTTTGACACTTATAAAGAAAAGGTAAAGATTATTGTCACTGGCAGCTCCCGTCTGGATATCTATAAAAAAGGCGGTGATAGTCTGATGGGCCGGTATTTTACTTACAGGCTTCACCAGTTATCATTGGCAGAGTTATCCAGAGTTGAGCCCTCTGGACAAGAAATAAATGAGCCTTTTTTAAGTAAAAGTGATGCTTTTGAAAAATTACTTAAAAATGGAGGCTTTCCGGAGCCATT
The DNA here is from genome assembly GCA_018897225.1 of Actinomycetota bacterium. Taxonomy (GTDB): domain Bacteria; phylum Actinomycetota; class Humimicrobiia; order Humimicrobiales; family Humimicrobiaceae; genus JAHILC01. Next base: position 804 of record JAHILC010000268.1, on the reverse strand, counting down.
TATAAAAAATGATCTTAGGTTCTTAAATCGCTGGAAGACATTACGCCAGGAACAGTTGGTAAGGGAAGATATACGGGATTTGAGCCGCATTCAGGAATTAGGGCAAATTGAGATTTTAGCTGAAATATTAAAACATCAGGCAGGCCAGCTCACCAATTACTCAAATATTGCTAAAAAAATCAATGTATCTTCTGCTACAGTTCGTCGCTGGATTAAAGTATTGCAGTCCTTTTATTATTGTTTCAGTGTCCAGCCATGGTCTAAGAACATTCCACGCTCTCTTATCAAAGAACCAAAAATTTACCTGTGGGATTGGATAAACGTTGAGGAAGACGGAAGCCGTGCAGAAAATTTAGTCGCATCTCATCTATTAAAAGCTGTTCATTTCTGGACAGATTATGGTCTGGGACAGTATGATTTATGGTTTTTAAGAGATAAAGAAAAGCGTGAAGTAGATTTTTTAGTCTCAAAAGATAAAAAACCATGGTTTTTAGTTGAAGTAAAATTATCATCAAAGGGTGGCATAAGTAAGAATTTAGCTTATTTCCAGGACAAAACTGGGGCAAAGCATGCATTTCAGGTGGTTTTTGATATGGATTATGTCGCAAGGGATTGCTTCAAGCAAACATATCCCATAATTGTGCCTGCTCAAACATTTTTTAGCCAATTAGTCTAAAATTATTGCTTTATTGTTTTAACTAAGACACTATAATATTATTTTGAAATCATAATAATTAATTTCCGGGAGATAAAAAGATGGATGAAAAAGAGAAGAATGATTATGAACCGATGATACAGAAGACT
>JAHILC010000267.1 GCA_018897225.1 Actinomycetota bacterium | reverse complement strand
TGTCGGGTTTGACATTTCATGCGGTGTCAGGGTTTTACGGACAAACCTGCATGCTGAAGATGTGGTTAAAAAGCTTGAAGAAATCATGCACAATCTTTTTGCAAATATTCCAAAGGGTATAGGAAGCAAAGGAAGAATAAGGCTTTCGAAGGCTGACATGGATAAAGTTTTTACTCAAGGTATCAACTGGGCAATAAAAAATGGTTACGGCTGGGAAGAAGATAAGTATTTTACCGAAGAAAATGGCTGCATGGATGGCGCTAACCCGGATTATGTAAGCAAGGAAGCTCTCGGAAGAGGTAAGGACCAGGTAGGTTCACTTGGCTCTGGCAACCATTTTATTGAAATACAGAGAGTCAGCGAAATCTATGACCCTGCAGCTGCGTGTGCTATGGGATTGGAATTAAACCAGGCAGTTATTATGATTCATTCAGGTTCAAGGGGTTTGGGCCATCAGATTTGCGGAGATTATCTGAAAGTCATGCAGAGATCAAATTTTTCAAGCAGGATTGACTTGCCTGACAGACAGCTAGCCTGTGCTCCTTTGAATTCTCCTGAAGGTAAAAGATATTACGGTGCAATGGTGTGTGCAGTTAATTATGCAATGGTAAACAGGCATTGCCTTGCGCACTGGGTAAGGCTTTCAATGGAGGCAGTTTTTGGTAAATCTGCCAGAAAACTGGATTTAGGTTTGATTTATGATATTTCGCATAATATTGCAAAGATTGAAGCGCACGACATTGGTGGGCTGGTAAAGAAAGTTTGCGTGCACAGAAAAGGTGCTACCCGCGCATTTGGCCCAGGCAGGAGTGAAATTCCGCTGGCGTATAAGGAGATAGGCCAGCCCGTAATAGTTCCCGGAGATATGGGCAGGTATTCCTATATCATGACTGGTACAAAGGCTGCCATGCTGGAAAGTTTTGGTTCGACCTGTCACGGGGCAGGAAGATTAATGAGCAGGACAAGGGCCAAGAAGGAAATTGACGCAGGCAAATTGAAAAAAGATTTGTTCGAAAAAAAAGGAATCATTATTTTAGCTGCCAGTATGTCTGGCCTTGCTGAAGAAGCTCCCCAGGCTTACAAAGATGTCAGTAAGGTTGTGGAAGTTGCTCACAATGCGGGTATCTCTAAAAAAGTGGCAAAGCTTGAACCCATGGGAGTAATCAAAGGGTAAGAGCAGTTTTACGCTATACCTCAAAAATTTATTGATTTATCTTACAATAATTAATAAAATTTTCAATTTTTCATTAAATATGTTATAATTCTAAAATTATTTACAATATTTAATAAAAATTTATAAAATATCGCTAATTTTTGAAAAAATACTATAAAATTTCAAGAAAATTAGAAAATTTCTTAATTTTTATTAAATTTTTCAAGTTATACTAAAATATATACAAAGGAGCGTTTTAATGAGAGGTTTGGAAGTACTTACAGAATTTTCCAAAAAGGCAGGCGCAAAACTGGAATCAAAGAAAATAAAAATAGATGATACAACATTGCGTGATGGAGAACAGACGGCGGGAGTTGTATTTGCAAATGATGAAAAAATACACATTGCAAGAATGCTTGACAAAATAGGGGTTCACCAGATCGAGGCCGGCATACCTGCCATGGGTGGAGACGAGAAAGATGCAATAAAAGCAATAGCTTCGCTGAATTTAAACTGCAGCATCCTTGGCTGGAATAGAGCAGTCAGGTCTGACATAGACGACTCTATCGAATGCGGGGTTGATGCTGTTGCAATATCGATATCTTCGTCTGACATTCATATTGAGCATAAACTCCGAAAAAGCCGTGAATGGGTACTTGAGAGCGTGAAAACTTCTGTAGATTATGCAAAGGGTTTTAATCTTTATGTTTCTGTAAATGCCGAAGATGCATCCAGATCGGATATGGAATTCCTACTGCAATTTGCAAGGACCGCAAAAGAGATGGGTGCCGACAGGTTAAGGTACTGTGATACACTCGGCATTCTTGATCCTTTTGAAACTTTTATGAGAGTTAAGACTATTATTGATATTATCGGAATTGATGTGGAGATGCATACGCATAATGATTTTGGCATGGCAATTGCAAATGCCATAGCAGGTATAAAAGCGGGTGCAACATATGTAAATACAACAATCAATGGTCTTGGTGAAAGAGCAGGTAATGCTTCTTTTGAAGAATTTGTTATGGCCCTGAAATATCTTGAAAATGTTGACCTTGGCATAGATACTCATCTTTTCAAAGAAATTTCGGAATATGTAGCAACTGCATCCGGAAGGTTCATACCTGCATGGAAACCAATAGTGGGCGCCAATTTGTTTCTGTATGAAAGCGAAATCAGAGCGACGAATGTAATGAAAGATTCAAGAACTTTTGAACTTTTTGGACCGGAAGATGTCGGGCTTGAAAGAAAGATAATACTAGGCAAATACTCCGGATTTAATACGGTCCTTTCCAAACTGGACCTGCTTGGTTATAAGGCAACCCCCAAAGAGGCTGAAGAAATTGCTGATATAATCAGGGCTAAATCTATTGCTATGAAAAGATCGTTGTATGACAGTGAGATTGCGGAGACATATAAATCCTACAAGGGCGGCGACAAGCACGAGAAAAAACAAAATAGCAAGGAGGCTTAAATGATAACAAAAATCAACGATAAGAGTTATGTAAACATAATAGACACTACCTTAAGAAACGGTGAACAGACCGCGGGTGTGGTATTTTCAAAGCATGAAAAAATCAGGATTGCAAAACTGCTTGATGAAGTTGGGATTCCTGAGATTGAAATCGGGACACCTTCACTAGGCCCAGCCGAAAGAGAGATTATTCAAGAAATAATAGCCTCAAAGCCTAACTGCAAGTTGTTCACTTACTGTGAAGCCGATCCTGCAAATATTGCATATGCTGCAGAATGCGGTGTAAAAAATATAATCATCAATATTTCAACATCTGACCTTCACCTTAAAGTAAAATACGGTAAGACCCGAACCTGGGCTTTAAATCAGTTAAGGAAAACAATAAGTGAAGCAAAAAGCAATGGGCTTGATTTTATCGTGAGTGCTGAAGATGCAACCAGGACTGATCTTGAGTTCCTGTTGAAAATGATAAATATTGCCCAGAAAAAAGGCGCTTACAGGTTCAGGATTTGTGACACAGTCAGCAGGCTTGACCCGTTCAGGACTTTTCTTTATATAAATACAATACTTAATACTATTGATTTTCCTATAGAGGTGTATAATCACAATGATTTCGGTATGGCGACAGCCAATGCTATGGCGGCAATCAGGGCAGGCGCTTCCAGCCTTGTCACAAGCGTAAATGGCCTTGGTGAAGGCACGGGTAATGCTGCACTTGAAGAAATTGTAATGGCATTGAAATATCTTGAAGAAGTTGATCTGGGAATGGCAACATCAAAGTTCAGGGAACTGTCTGAATATGTTGCAAAAGCTTCAGCAAGAGCAATTCCTGTATGGAAAGCAATAGTAGGAACTAATGTTTTTGCTCATGAATCAGGCATACATGCTGACGGAGTCTTGAAGAACCCTATAAATTATGAAGTCTTTGAACCAGGGGAAGTTGGACTCACCAGGCAGATTGTTGTTGGGAAGCATTCAGGTTCTCATACAATATTGCATAAATTTAAAGAGTTTGAAATAGATTTAACAGACAAAGAAGCCACTGACATACTTGCAATGACAAGATTAATGTCTGTTGATTTGAAAAGGCCGCTTTTTGATAAAGAATTGATGTATATTTATAAGGATTATCGGGAAAATAAACAAGTGGAAGTTTAGAAAGGGGTATTTTTGAAGACTATTACTGAGAAAATATTAAGCTCCCACGCCGGGAGGGATGTCAGGGCTGGAGACATAGCAGTTGTAGATGTCGACATAGTAATGGCCCAGGATGGAACAGGACCTCTTGCTGTAAGCCAGATAAAGAAACTTGGTTTTAGCAAAGTTGCAAACCCTGCAAAATCTATTTTTTTTATAGATCATGCTGCACCAAGCCCCAGAAAAGAGCTTTCTGATTCCCATAAGGTCCTGAGAGATTTTGCAAAGGAAAGCGGAGCCAGGCTAAGTGATATCGGTGAGGGAGTATGCCATCAGATTCTTGTTGAGTCTTATGTCTGCCCGGGAGACGTTGTCATAGGTGCAGATTCTCATACCTGTACATCAGGCGCGCTTGGCGCTTTTGCAACCGGAATGGGATCTACAGATATTGCAGTAGGCTTTGCTCTTGCAAAAACATGGCTTCTGGTACCACAAACCATAAAAGTTAATTTTAACGGCAAATTAGGTAAGGGAGTATATGCCAAAGACCTCATTATTTATCTGATAGGGAAAATTACTGCTGACGGCGCAACTTATAAGGCGCTTGAATTTAGCGGAAGTGTCAGCAGCGGGCTTACGATAGAAGACAGGTTTACCATTTCAAATATGGCAGTTGAGGCTGGGGCAAAAGCAGGGATATTTGCAGCAGATGAGACAACAAATCGATATCTCGGCCAGCGCGGAAGAGCTGAATGCTTTAAGGAAATAAGAGCTGATGAGGGTGCAAAATACGAGGCCGAAATTGATATAGACTGTACGGAAGTCGAGCCTATGATATCAATGCCTCATACTGTAGATAATACGATGCCTGTCAGCAGAATTGATAAAGTTAAAGTAGACCAGGTTTTGATTGGGACATGCACTAACGGCAGGTTAAATGATTTAAAAATTGCCGCTGGAATACTTAAGGGCAGAAAAATTGCTGAAGGCGTCAGGTTGATTGTAGCGCCGGCTTCCAGGATTGTATATTTAGAAGCTTTGCGTGCTGGAATTATTGAAACTTTGATTGAAAGCGGGGCAACAGTCATCTCTCCAGGATGCGGGCCGTGCGTAGGTATTCACCAGGGGATACTTGGAGATGGAGAAGTATGCCTTTCCACACAGAACAGGAATTTTAAAGGCAGGATGGGAAATCCGGATGCATTCATATATCTATCATCACCGGCAACTGCTGCATGGAGCGCAGTAAGAGGTTTTATTGCTGATCCCAGGGAGGCGCTGTAGCAAAATGGAAAATAACAATAGCGCAAAAATTAAAAATGAAAATGCAAGCTTAAACGGCAATGATAAAAATAACAAAGATAATGGCATGATGCGGGGCAGGGGTTTTAAATTTGGCGATGACATATCAACAGATCTTATTGCGCCTGGCAGGTATTTTCATTTAAGATCAAACATGGCTGAGCTGGCAAAGCATGTGCTGGAAGATGCGGATCCTGGATTTGCTTCCAAAGTCAAGCCAGGCGACATTGTTGCAGGCGGTAGAAATTTTGGCCTGGGTTCAAGCAGGGAGCATGCCCCTGCAATTATGAAGATTGCAGGAGTTGGGGCAGTTCTTGCAAAGTCATTTGCCAGAATATTTTTTAGAAACAGCATAAATATCGGCCTTACTGTCCTTATATGCGACACTGATAAAATAGATGAAGGAGATATGCTTGAAATAGATTTAAGAAAAGGTGTTGTCCGCAATTTGACAAAAAATTTAGAAATTAGATTCAATCCGCTTCCAGAAGTAATGATTAAGATATTATCAGATGGTGGTTTGGTTGATCATATAATTAAAAATAAGGGGTTTAACTTATGAAACACATTATTACTTTGATACCTGGTGATGGCACAGGCCCGGAAATTTCTGCCGCTACTGTTAAAGTCGTAGAAGCTACGGGTGTAAGTATCGAGTGGGATATCGTAAATGCCGGCGCTGAAGTTTATGAAAAAGAAGGAACTGTATTGCCGGATAATGTTATAGAGTCACTTAAAAAAAATAAAGTTGGCCTGAAAGGTCCTATAACTACACCAATTGGAACCGGATTTAGAAGTGTCAATGTTGCAATGCGAAAGCTTTTCAATCTTTACGCGTGTGTACGGCCATGTAAAAGCTATAAGGGCGTAAGGAGCAGATATGAAAACATTGATCTTGTTATCATAAGAGAAAACACCGAAGACTTGTATGCTGGAGTAGAGTTTGAGCAGGGCAAAAAAGAGACAGTTGATTTAATTAGATATATTGGAAAAATAAATACAACCCCAATCAGGCTCGACAGCGGCTTATCTATAAAGCCAATCTCAATTACGGGCTCAGAAAAGATAATAAGGTTTGCCTTTGAATATGCAAGAAAAAACAAAAGGAGAAAAGTTACGGGTGTTCACAAGGCAAATATTATGAAATATACTGACGGGCTTTTTTTGGAAATTTTTAAAAAAATTGCTGCTGAATACCCCGATATAGAATCTGAAGACAGGATTGTGGACAATATGTGCATGCAGCTTGTTCAGAAACCTCAAGCTTATGATGTAATGGTATTGCCTAATTTGTATGGTGATATAATTTCAGACCTGGCAGCCGGTCTTGTCGGCGGGCTGGGAGTAGCCCCTGGCGGTAATATTGGCGAAGAGTTAGCCTTATTTGAGCCCACACACGGGAGTGCTCCAAAATATAAGGGGGGCAATAAAGTTAATCCTACAGCACAGATGCTTTCTGCAGTTCTTATGCTGCGCCATATCGGTGAGGAGAAATGTGCTGATTTAATGGAAGCTGCAATAGCACGGGTTATAGCCGAAGGCAGTAGTGTAACTTATGACATGAAGCCAACTCCTGCTGACCCTACAGCTGTTGGAACAAGCC
>JAHILC010000266.1 GCA_018897225.1 Actinomycetota bacterium | reverse complement strand
GGGTTTTGTTTGCGGGCAGGTATTATCTATTCCCGAAATTAAAGCTTTTTAATATATATCCGCCGGACAATGATAGTATTTTTTTAGGCTGCATTTATGTGATGCCTGAGTATAGGAATCTTGGTGTCGGCAAAAAACTCTTAATGTCTATTGAAAAAGACCTCATCAAAGCTAAGATAGGTTCTATCGAATCTATCGGTAAAAGGTTAAATGATGATATGGATCTTGAGGAATATATTAACAGCCCTATAATTCCAGTAAAGTTTTTAATTAAGAATGGATTTTATATCAAGAAAAATGATAACCTTTTTCCTCTCTTGAGGCTGGATCTTAATTCCATAGCAAAAGTGTTTTTGGAAGGAAGGCTATTCTTAAAAAATCTTGTGCTGGAAAGGGGAGCCCGAACACCTGTAGCCATAAAAAAAATTTCTTCTGATAAATAATTTGTAAAAAAAATTAAAATCATTATAATAGAAATGCACAAACTTCTAAAAAGTAATCCTCAATGCGGGGTGGAGCAGTCTGGTAGCTCGTCGGGCTCATAACCCGAAGGTCATAGGTTCAAATCCTATCCCCGCTACCAATTTTAAAATTTTTTTATGAACCAGAGATCATTATTAAAAACTTCATTTAAAGCGCTTTCTTCAGATAAACATAAATTAGCAAAAATAAGATTTAAAACCTGCCCGGTACTTTCTTTATTTTGTGTGGTTTTGATTATCTTAAGTCTCTTAAGCTTTTGCTTATTCCTGACATCATGCACCCAACTAAGGACGCTAAAAGACAATATCTTAAATAAATTTACAAACAGCAAAGAAGAAGAGAGAGCAGTTAAAGTAGTTGAAAATTTTTTCAATGCGCTGGTTGGTAAAAATTATGAAGTTGCATTTCAGAATATATATAACCCTGAGGGGAAGAAGTCTCTTGATGATTTTAAAAACGAGCTTGCCAGTATGACTGATATTGTGTCAATAGATATAAACTGGGTTGAGATTAGAAACAATGTCGCTGTAGTAGGGATAGATTTAATTGATACTTATGATAATGAAGAGAAAATGTATAAGGATATAAGGGTGTCGCTGCTGAAAGATAAAGAAGACAATGCATGGAAAATAAATTTTTGGAATTGATTTTTTTTAACTTTAACTCTATATAGAAAGGTAAAAATGAACATCTTGTTTCTGGGAGATATTATTGGAAATCCGGGGCGGCTATGTGTTAGCAAAGAGCTGGTAAACATTATTGTCAAACACGATATAAATGTGGTTATTGCAAATGGGGAAAATGCTGCGGGAGGTATTGGGATAAGTCCAAGCATCTGTGATACCTTGCTTAAATTAGGCATTGATGTCATTACTTCAGGCAATCACATATATAAGAAGAAAGAAATTTATGATTACATAAATAATGAACCAAGGCTTCTCAAACCTGCAAATTACCCCCCCGGTACTCCTGGTAACGGTTATTATATTTTCTCAAATCAAAATACAAAAGGCAAAAAAGTTGCAGTAATAAATATTTGCGGGAGGGTCTTTATAGACAACTTTGACTGCCCTTTCAGGTCTATGGATGAAATTCTGCAGACAATAAGGTCGGAAACAAAAATAATCATTGTTGACTTCCATGCCGAGGTAACATCAGAAAAAGTGGCAATGGGCTGGTTCCTGGATGGCAGGGTAAGCGCGGTTATTGGAACTCATACCCATGTCCAGACTGCTGATGAAAGGATACTGCCAAAGGGGACTGCATACATAACGGATGTCGGGATGGTTGGCCCAAGAGATTCTGTAATTGGCGTCAGGAAAGAGCTGGTGCTTGAAAGGTTTTTAAAAATGATGCCGCAGAAGTTTATTGTAGCAAGTGATGATAACTGGATAAATGGCGTGGTCATTGAGGTTGATGAAGAAACAGGCAAATCAAACAGCATACAAAGATTAAATTTAAAAGTTGATATTAATGATAAGGTAATTTAACCAAATCAGGAATTTTATAATCTAAAACCATGAATCAAAAATCCTTTCAGAGTAACTTTCAGAATAACTTTCAGAATCATTTGGATAGGACTGTTAAAAGTGTTTTTAGCACAATAGATGAATTCGGCATGCTTTCCAGGGGTGATAGAGTTCTGATATCAATCTCGGGTGGACCTGATTCTACTTTTTTAACCCTT
>JAHILC010000265.1 GCA_018897225.1 Actinomycetota bacterium | reverse complement strand
ATGCCCTACTCCTTGGTTAGTTTTATTATTCAAGAGGCAATAATATATATAGTTACTTAACAAAAAAGGTATTATATCAAAATAAAATGAAAATAGTAATATTAATATTTGGGGTGCACTACGGGCACTTATTAAATATTGAAAGAATTTATAAAGATTTCAATTGACATCACTATATATAGTGTTATATTATTCACTAATACACAATATGTAAGACTTTTTAAGTTTAACTATCAGTTGTTTTTTTCCAGGTTAGTTATTTATAAAACCAATGGGTAATTAATTTTTATTAAAATTATTTTTTAGAAGGAAAATAATGGAAGATATAAAGAGGGCAAAAGACCTTGAAAGCCCCGGAGGTCCAGGTAGCCCTGGTGGCAATGGCGGAGCCGGTAATCCAGGGAAAACTGCAAGTGAACAAGGCAGTATTCGCAGGGGTTCCGAAAGCATTACTATGAATAATTATTACAAGAATAAATCTATAAATTTATCTTCCAATGCCATAAAAGTTCTTGAAAAAAGATATCTAAAAAGGGACGAAGAAGGGGTTTTGCTTGAAACTCCACTAGAAATGTTTGTCAGAGTTGCTGGAAATATCGTAACTGCAGAGAAAAATTATGGCAAAACAGATGAAGAAATAAAAGAAATTGAAAAAATGTTTTTTGATATGATGTCTGATTTGGATTTCCTTCCAAACTCTCCAACGCTTATGAATGCTGGGAAAGAACTCCAGCAGCTGGCTGCATGTTTCGTGCTGCCTGTTGGTGATTCAATGGAAAAAATTTTTGAAGCATTAAAGGAGACTGCTCTGATTCAAAAATCAGGTGGTGGTGTCGGTTATTCTTTTTCAAGCATCAGGCCAAGAAATGATGTAGTGCTTTCAACCAAAGGTGTTTCAAGCGGTCCAATATCCTTTATGACTGTATTTAATGCTGCAACAGATACAATAAAGCAGGGCGGGACCAGGAGAGGCGCAAACATGGGCATCCTGCGAGTTGACCATCCTGATATACTCGATTTTATAAGTGCAAAAGAAGATAACTCGAAGTTAAATAATTTTAATCTTTCAGTAGGAGTTACTGAATCATTCATGAGAGCTGTCGAAAACAATGATGATTATGATGTTGTTAACCCCAGAACTAAAGCAGTTGCCACAAAATATAATGCAAGGGAAATATTTAAAAAAATTATTTATCATGCATGGAAAAATGGAGATCCTGGAATCGTATTTCTAGACAGGCTTAACCGGGATAACCCTACGCCACATATCGGAATCATAGAAAGCACTAATCCGTGTATTTCGGGTGATACATTTGTTTCTACAGATCAGGGTTTCATAAAGGCTGGCGAACTGCATTCCAGGCTGGAGACCGGTGAAGACATCAAACTAATTTTTGATAAAAGGGCTTTGGATTATAAAGCTTCAGGCAGAATTGGAGAGTCCAATCTTGAAGTATCTGAAAGCTATGATAACAAATCATGGAATAGAGGCCTAAAAGAAACTTATAAATTAGTTACTTATTCAGGATATGAGCTTGAAGCAACTGCTGACCATAAAATACTTACTGTTGAAGGCTATAAGAAAATTAATGAGCTAAAAAAAGGCGACGAGATCTTGATCCAACCATTCGGTAAATTTAAAGTAAACACTAAAATTTTTGTAAACGGCACTGTTGTTAAGCTCAACAATTTAACAAAAAGAAAAATTTTGAGTTTGCCTGAATTTTGGAGTAAAGAACTGGGAGAAGTTCTTGGGTGGCTTATAGGGGATGGTTGGCTCAGGGAGGACAGGGTTGGGTTTACCTTTGGCAAAGAAGACAGAGAGCTAACCGGTTATTTCAATGAAATTATTAGGCATTGGTATAATTATGATGTTAAAGAAATAGTTAGAGAAAACGGAGTCACTCATCTTTCTTTTCATTCAAAAGCTTTTATCCAGTTCTTCAAAGAACTGGGCGTTAATGTTTGCAAATCCTCAAAAAAAATGGTTCCCCAGAGCTTGTTTGGTGCTCCCAAGGAAGCCGTTGCAGGTTTTTTAAGAGGAATTT
>JAHILC010000264.1 GCA_018897225.1 Actinomycetota bacterium | reverse complement strand
TCCATCCATGATCAGTTGCTACCTGCGGCAGCAACAGTCTCTGATAAAACCGTCAGGACTATATCAGTCCTTCCGAATCTAACCAGTCTTCCATGGAAACATTAAGACTTATATTTTTTTCTTTGAGAAGATCAAAAAATTCCCAGGGAGTTATCTTGATCTTTTTGCAGACATCTGCAGCTGAAAGCTCTGCGCTCTGATATTTGACAAGTAGCCTATCTCGCTTGTCTTCTTCAAAACCTTTTTTGAGTATCTCCCTTAGATATGATGATTTATCAAGATTCATATCCTTAATAAAATCGGAAAGCTCCTTAAGGAAGTCATCATTAACCCTGACTGTTGTTGGTTTTAGCATATTTTATTTCCTCCAGTTTAAGTATTGCTTCAGCAATTATATCGGGAGAGTATCTCCCAATAATTCTTAACTTTTCGATAGAGCTCTTTGTTTTAGTGAAATTAATTTTGCCCAATCTGTAAAGTTCCACGACTATCTTGGGTGAAATGAGAAAAGGCAATTTCATATATCTGCATGCCTTTATTGCCTTTCCGTCATCTGTTAGCAATATAGAATTCGCAGTCTGCTTTGATAACAATAGAGCCTCTAACTCTCCCTTCCCAAGAGACAATGAAATTGTATTTATCCTCGTATCAATCTTAACAACCTTTATTCCTTTTTCAGATACAAGATTTAATATGACTTCTGCATTGGAATATTTCTTCAAAGTATCCTTATTTACAATCTCTCGAAACACCCCTTTTGGGATCACTATCTGAAAGGACTCAGCAATTGTATACAAGAGACCACACTTCGACAAAAGAATCAATGAGCAACTATCCATTACTATTTCGATTCCAGTATTTTGTAATGCAGTTATATATTATGTTTATCAATTGATTCTTCTCCAAAATCTTTACCCATTGCAGTAAAGAAATATATTTTATTTATTTCTTCATCATTATTAACCAGGGATTCAAACAGTTTCCTGTAATTCAACCATTTATAACATTTTCCAGTTTTATATTGGTAATCTCTTATTTTATGATAGACATTAAAACCGTCTATATAGAAGTTTAACTTATATTTTTTAACCATAATAAAAAAACACCCTTTGGACGTAACTTGCGTTACCCAAAGGGGACTCTATGATTCGTCACCATAGAGAGGATTTTTTAATTTAACTATATTATACAGAAATATTGGGTAAATGCAAGTAAAAAAATTATATTATTCTATTATTTATATATATTATATAATAATATTATATTGCATTACTATAAATATCATTTATTGTAAATAGATAGGAAAAATAATTTTAACCCCCACCCTTCCGCTCGTGATCTCTCCCTCCTCAACCTCACCCACTCATCAGAAATTGACTTCCTTGTAATGGCCCCGCAACTGGGGATTTTTTGCCTTGAAGTCAAATCCGGTGATGTAATAAGGGATAAGGAAGGGATTTGGACAATATCAGATAAATACGGAAATACTTACACATCTTCAAACGGACCTTTCAGCCAGGCAGAAAATACCATGCATAAAATAATTAAAATAATAAAAGAATATTTCGGTAAAAACAGCCCCGAATCCAGGTTGATTGTCAGCTATGGAGTCATCTTTAACTCTACACTATTTACATCAGAAGATCCCGAAATTGAAAAATGGAGAATCTGTAACTCCTTAGCAATAGAAGAAGCAGAAAAAAACCAGGACGGGCTTTTAGGTTATATTAAATCGCTTTCACAAAACTCCATACCTATATTAAAAAAATACTTGCAGATTTTAATAGCAATGTGATCAGAAAGGAGGATATTACTATTCTTTCACCCCACAGACTGGAAAATTCCTGCTTAAATGAAATGTCAGACAAGGAATTTGAAATAATCAATCTTTCCCAGGATTATACAGCTCTGAAGAACGACTTTTTTAATTTTAGCACAAAATTTGGAAATTATTTAAAATTTTACTTGGTAGAATTTTGGGGAAGACTTATCTAAGGACTTGTGGTAATATGATTATGGATTTTGAAGGGGACTAACCTGGAAGCACTTTGGGCAGCTAAGGAAAAGACGAGAGCCTAATTTGTATTGGTTTTTTTAAAAAGTTATCACCAATAAGTTTAGTTCTGTTGCAAAAAAATCTTTTGTTACTTGAGATTTCGGATCATAGTCAAAACTGCACTCGGCGAAAATATCAGTAATCTGCAAATATATCCGCCTCTCGCTGGCTCTAATTGAGCGAACTCTTTCAAGCAATTCCTTCTCTTTCGCCTTCATTTTGAACTATTCGAATTTTTCGAATAGTTGAGCTTTTCCCCAATTCACCACTATTAAATATTTCTTTAAGATGATAGTTGATAGTGTTCACTTCCACTCCCGAAAAGCTTTAATTTCTGTCACTAAAACAGTTTATGAAAAACATTATATTTTCCATGCGGCATCTTATTTTTAAGACTTAAGCTGCCTTTAAAAAGATTG
>JAHILC010000263.1 GCA_018897225.1 Actinomycetota bacterium | reverse complement strand
GATTCCCGCCGCCTCCACCATTGTTTGATTGCATCTGCATATAAGAGTTATCGTGTCTGACTATCTACTTTTAATATTTGACTGACATTGATGTCACGAATTTGCCACGAATTAACTTAAGGTTGAAAAGAGGGACAACTCCAAGCACTATCAGTTGTATCAGTTTTAATCCCATGTGTCTATTGAGTGACGAAGTGTCGCTTAAAAATGATCAATAGTATTGCTGTTATTTTTAGCTTTTTATATCGATTAGCTTAATTCTGAGTGGCCACCATACGCAATGTTAGAACTATATTATTGAGCTTAAACGAGGATATTTTTATTCCAGAATTGAGCTTTTGATTTAAATATAAATTTCCTAAGCAATATATCATATTGAAAAAATTAAGTATCAACTATAGTATAATTAATATGTATATTAAAATTAACATTTGAAATGTATTCATACAAAATAATTAAATATTTAAAAATTTTTACATTTTTTTTAATTCTTACTGCAGTTTTTCTATTCTTTACAGGGTTATCTTCAAATTTATTTGGAGAAGATATTAGCCAAAATTTTATTAAAATAAATGAATTTTATATCTGTAAAATTGATGGCATTATAGGCCCTACCTTATCTAATTATATTTCAAAATGCCTTAATGAAGCTCAGAAAGAACAGGCAGCTCTTCTAATAATTATCGATACTCCAGGAGGATTGGAATCCTCAATGAGAGAAATTGCACTAAATATCATTAATACCCCAACACCTGTTATAGTGTATGTTTACCCTGAAGGCGCCAGGGCTGCTTCAGCAGGTGTTTTTATTGTTTATGCCAGTGATATTGCTGTCATGAGTCCATCTACAAGTATAGGAGCTGCCCATCCGGTAAACCTTGGTAGCGACCAGGGAGTAACCGAAGAACAGATGGATAAGATAGTTAATGATTCTGTATCGTTTATAAGAAATTTAGCTTCATTAAATGACAGGAATACTGAGTGGGCTGAAAAAGCTATCAGGGAAAGTGTATCAATAACATCAAAAGAGGCTATAGAGATAAATGTCATAAATTATATTGCAACAGATCTTGACGAGCTTCTTAAAAAAATTGACGGCACAACCATAGAAAAACAAAATCTGACCTTTGAAATTTCTACCAAAGAATATTCAACTAAAACAATTGAGATGAGTTTCATAGCAAAATTTTTGCATCTCATTACCAATCCGAACATTGCCTATATATTATTTATTTTAGGCCTTTTTGGAATAATTTTTGAATTCTCTCAACCCGGACTGGGAGTTTCTGGAGCAATTGGTGTAATTTGCATCATTTTAGGGCTTTATGCATTTAGTGTGTTGCCTACAAATTATGCTGGACTGGCGCTTATTGTTTTATCAATAGTTTTATTTATGCTGGATTTAAAATTGAATCTTGGAGGAATACTTTCATTGGCTGGAATTGCATCACTGATTGTAGGATCTTTTATGCTGATTGATACTGCAGCCCCATTTCTGCAAATAGCAAAGAGCTTGATTATTGGACTATCAATTGTAGTTTCAGTCCTTTTAATAATTGTTATCAGAGCAGTTTATAAAGTACACAGGAAAAAACCCGTAACAGGTAATATAGGTATGGTAGGAACAATTGGAATTGTTATTGAAAATTTAAATCCAGAGGGTTTAATAAAAACACACGGGGAAATCTGGAAAGCATTATCTTTAGATAATAAAACTATTAAAAAAGGTAGTGCTGTTAAAATAATTTCGGTAGAGGGTTTACTTATTCACGTTAAAAGAATAGAAAATACAGACCAATAATAAATGAACAAAGAAATGAAACAAATTAATTAGTTCTTGCTGAACATCCTGTATCAGTTCAGCTAAGATTTCTGCAAACTTTAAAAGAAATTGCTGCAGAAATCATGCTGAGTTATCGTCCTGATAAAATTTTATATTTTACCAGGACAGTGATAAAATATTTAATCAGTAATAAATTTAGACTTTTTAATATAAATTTTCAAATAGCTTCCTATTTTAGAAATAGAATATGGAAAAAAAATTTGTTTCAATTACAATTTCTATAATTATTATATTTTTAATAGCAGTAGCTGTTTATACAAGCTATGCTCCAAATTCAAAAAAACAAAAGACTGTAGCTGCAAGCGCCGAGACTTCAACAATTAGTATGTCTTTGCCAGAAACTACCTTGGCAACTACAGCAATTGAGACTCCAAGCGCTCCGAGCACAACAACTGCTATAGAGACAATTGAAACAACTGCTGAAGATATTAGTAAAAATTTGCCAACTCTTAAGATAATTGTTTATGAAGGACCGGTCATAATCCAGGATAGTGATATGTGTTACTACAGAGTAGAGGCTATAGTAACCGGAAATCCTTACCCAATTATTAAATTCAGCAAGGATGACAGCAACGGCGCCTGGGGTAAGAATAAAGCACAAGTAAACCTTAAAAATGGTGAAAGTTACGATCTTGTGGTTACTGCAGTTAACTCAGTTGGCGCAGTAACAAAGCACATATATCTTACCTGGAGTCAATAACCTGTTTCTTTTAAAAAGAATTATTATGCTTTTACAAAAAAGACCTCATTAAATATGGGGTCTTATTATTGAAAAGACTAATATATTTTAGATACCTTTAACAAAGATGCCTGAGATGGCTGGGGAGAGAGGATTCGAACCAGGTTAATAAGGATTAACTGACGAAAAAAATGATGCGGTGCTATAAAAATATTTAATTTAACAGTGCACTACCAATTCAGGATTATATTTCTATTTAATTCCTTAAATTAGCTAACTTGTGCAGATTGCTTTAATAGTATTCTTTCGAATAGATCCACAGCATGCTTCCCATACCTGGGAGCAGGTGAGCATAAATATCATGAGTAATGTTTGGGGTAGAGTGTTATACTCTTGCCGAGATTGTATTTATAGGAACTCCCGCTTTTATTAGCATGAGGAAGGCAAGATTCATTCTGCTGAAAGCCTGGATGGCCTGTATAAAAAGTTAAATATTTAGTTTGATGAAATTAAAATCTAAACTCTAACCAACTATCATTATAATTAAAAATTTATACGAAATAATTATATAAAATTTTATACAATTTTATTATAATAAAACTGCTTTTAAGATTTTATCAATATTCAAATAAGGAGAAGGTTAAAATGGCTGTAATAAATATTTCAATACCTAAAGATCTTCTTGAAAAAGTTGACAATTATAAAAAGAAAATAAAAAAGAACCGTTCTGAGTTTTTTGCAGATGCAGTAAAATCATATTTCAACCAGGTTGAAGATTATATTGATTTCGAAAAACGAAAAAAAGCCATTAAAAGGTTGATGGCTTTAGGTGAAAGATTATGGAAGGAAGGGGTATTTAAAAACATAGATGCTGTAGAAGACTTGAGAAAATTAAGGCAGGAGAGAACTGATGAATTGCTCAGAAGAGTTCAATGATTTAGAGTTGGAAAATTTTGACCATTTTATGATTGCCGAAAAAAACCAGGAGACTATAGTTCTTGATTCTTCAGTTATTTTTAAATGGTTTCACTTTGAAAATGAAGACAATGTAGAAACTGCCAGGAGCCTTTATGAAAAAGCTATTTCCAGATATTTTCATGTACTTACACCCGAGCTTCTGTTGTATGAAATAATCAATACCTTCAAATCCAGGACAGAGATAGATGTGGTATTACTGGAAGAAATCCTTAAAGAACTTTTCCATATATTGATATTCATAAAATTAGATTCTAAGGATTACATAAATGCATATGAAATATCGAAAAAAACAAATAATTCAATTTATGATTCAATCTATATAGCTATTTCAGAAAAATATAGAGCCCCGTTCATAACCGCAGATAAGAAGCTTTACGAAGCTTTAAAATCACATAATTATAATATAGTTCTACTGGATGATTTTATAAGTTCATGAAGTTTATAAGTTAGCACTGGGGTTTTGCAGCGAAGCCCTTAAATTTTTTACTTATTTTTATTATAATATACTGAATTTTTTTAAAACTATCTATCGAGGCTAAATTTATGCCAAGCCAAAAGGGTTTATATAATTCAAAAAAAATATACAACGATTATGCCCAGAGGAACTACCTGGAAAAGCCTGAGATTGCTATATTGGATGAACTTTTTTGTCAACTGGCTGGTATGGACATGCTGGATATGGGCGTTGGAGGAGGCAGGACCACTTCGTATTTTGCCCCCATCATAAAAAGCTATATTGGCGCTGATTATGCCTCTCAGATGGTTAAGGTTTGCAGGGAAAAGTTTAAAGATAAATATAAATTTATCGAGTCTGATGTTAGATCTATGAATGAGTTTGAAGACAATTCTTTTGACTTTGTCTTATTCAGTTTCAATGGGATTGACAGCTTTGACCATCAAGACAGGCTGAAGGCATTAAAGGAGATAAGAAGGGTGCTCAAAAACAATGGGTATTTTTGTTTTTCTTCACATAATTTAAACTGGAAGAATCTGCACAACCTTTTTAGTTTTAAGTTAAATGACTATAATAATAAAAACATGTATGGAATTAAAAATCCGATTAAGCGCCAAACTTATCTATTTAAAACAAAATACAGGGCTTTCAGGTTAGCCCTGCTCAACAAGAGTTTTAAAAGGACTGATTTAATTGCAAGGCTCAGGGAAAAGGATTATGCTCGCATATACGATAATTCTTTAAATGGTAAAGCAAAGATTTATTATATATCGTACCACGAACAGCTGCGGCAGTTAAAGAGAGCAGGCTTTATGGAAATATTTTCTTATTCAAGAAATGGGCTAAAAACAACTGATGAAGAAGAGTTAAATAATGGCGGTTGGATTTATTATTTGTGCAAGGCCGATAAAAAAGTTTAAATATGCTTAATAAATAAATATGCATATTATTATTTACAGTAGATAAAATTTTTATTTATTTTAAGAAAGATTTAATTTGGATAACAGACCTATAGGTGTTTTTGATTCAGGTGTGGGGGGCTTAACTGTACTTAGGGAAATAATAAGTGCTGTCCCAAACGAAAGCATCATTTATTTTGGAGATACTGCAAGGTTTCCATACGGGCCTAGGGACCTTGCAGAAGTAAGACACTTTGCATTCAAGATAACAGAATTTCTCTCAAATTGCGAAGTAAAATTAATAGTGGTTGCATGTAATACATCAACTGCTGCTTCACTTGAAGATTTGAAAAGGGAATTTGACATTCCTATCGTAGGAGTTATTGAGCCTGGTGCAAGAACAGCTGCAGGCAATACTATAAAAAATAAAGTGGGTGTGATTGCTACAAAAGGCACGGTTGCAAGCAGGGATTATGAATTTGCTGTTAAGAAAATAAACCCTGATATAGATGTTTACCAGGTTGCAGCGCCGCTTCTTGTAGAATACATTGAGAGAGGAGTACTGGACGGCAGCGATTTAAAAAAGTTAATTTGCGAGTATGTCGAACCACTTAATCAATATGACATAGATGTTCTCATACTAGGGTGCACTCATTTTCCAATTATTGAAGGCGGGATAAAATCCTGTTGCAATGAAGGTATAAAAGTTATTAGTTCGGCTGTTGAAACTGCGAGGGATGTAAGGCAGGTGCTTGGTGCAAATCAAATTAAATCTGAAAAATCTTTAAAGCCTGGTAGAATTTTTTATGAAACCGGAAACGCCAGTAAATTTCTTGAGATTAGCAAAATATTTTTAGGCACGGAGATAAAAGAAGTTAAGAAAATAAAGCTTAACATGTACTAAATAAAAAAATAACTGAAAGGTTTAATTAATGGAAGATCGGATTGATGGCAGGAAACATGACGAGATAAGGCCAATAAAAATAACACGAAAATTTATTTCCCACACTGAAGGTTCTGTATTTATAGAAATGGGAAAGACAAGGATCGTATGCACCGCTTCAGTTGAAGACAAGGTGCCGCCTTTTTTAAAAGGTAAGGGAAGCGGCTGGATTACTGCAGAATATGATATGATACCTAAATCAGCCCCTACCAGGATTATCCGTCCCCAGGTGACAGGCAAGATATCTGGCCGGACGCATGAAATACAAAGGCTTATTGGCAGGTCGCTCAGGTGTGCGGTGGACATGAAGAAACTTGGTGAGAAAACGATTTGGCTGGACTGCGATGTTATTGAAGCTGATGGAGGCACGAGAACTGCTGCGATTACGGGCAGCTTCATTGCCTTATTTGACTGCCTGCACTCCCTGGTAGATCGAAAGATTTTACCTGAAATACCCATTACGGATTTCGTAGCTGCTGTCAGTCTTGGTATAGTAAATGATGATATTCTTATAGACCTGTGCTTTGCCGAGGATTCTGCCGCACAGGTAGACATGAATGTCGTAATGAATTCCAGCGGCAAATTCATAGAAATACAATCAAGCGCGGAAGGATATCCATTTTATAGGGAAAAATTTGATACGATGCTCGATAAAGCTTTAAAAGCAATCAGTGAAATAATTGGTTATCAGAAAAAGATTTTGAGCCAGAGTATTTAAGAATATTTAAACCAATAAAAAAATTTTATAAAAAATGAAGATTGTAATTGCTACTAAGAATAAAGGAAAAATCAAGGAGATAAAGAGCTTCTTTACCAATTTGCCAGAAGTGGAATGGCTTACATTCGAAGATTTTGAAAACTTTCCTGATATTGATGAAGGCAGTATAAGTTTTATTGAAAATGCAACATTGAAAGCAAAATCAATTTCCGAATTTACAAATACCATTGCGCTTGCTGACGACTCAGGACTTGTTGTTGATGCCTTATACGGGGAACCAGGGGTTAAATCTTCAAGGTATGCAGGGGAGAATGCAACTGATGAAGAAAACAGGCAAAAATTGCTTGGCGAACTTGGAAACTGCAATTCTCTTAAAGATAGGACAGCTCGTTTTGTTTGCGAGATGATTTTATGGGATCCTGGAAAAGGATTGCTGAAAACCTCTTCAGGGGTTTGTGAAGGCTGCATTGGATTTACGGAGAAGGGTTCGGGTGGTTTTGGATATGATTGTATATTCATTCCAAGGGACTATGATAATAAGACTATGGCCGAGCTTTCCCAGCATGAAAAAAACTTGATAAGCCATAGGGGCAAAGCTCTTAAAAACCTAAAAAATTTTTTAAAAGAAAAGCAATAATGGAGTTTTTTAAATTATGAATGGTAAAGAAATCTTAATACAATATGCCCTGAGTTATTTTATTTATTCAGATTTTGAAACAGGCAGGATAACTATAAAAAATACAAAAAATAAAGATGTAAAAATTATTAATATGGACGACAACTTAAGACAGATACTTATCGATTACCTTGATCATTTTAAATATAAATCAGGTCCATTATTTAGAGGTATTCAGGGAAACAGGATATGCAAGAAAACACTAATGAATGTGTTTAACAAAATTAAAGCCAGAGCAGGTCTACCTAAGGAATTTAAAATCCATAGCTTCAGGAGATATTTTATAAATGAGCTTAGAAAAAACCATGTTGATATTGCTACTATTCAGAAGTTTGCAGGACATAGAGATATAAGGACTACGGAGATTTATTGTAATGTGTCAGATGAGGAGAAGGTAAGAGCGATTGAGAGTATAAGCATTTGATCGACATTACAAACCCCAAAAAACTCTATAACAACTCAAGCTAGTATAAAAACAAATTCATTAATT
>JAHILC010000262.1 GCA_018897225.1 Actinomycetota bacterium | reverse complement strand
CTGGAAGGCGCCAAAACATATTATAGTTCCTTGTGCCGGCGGTTCTCTTATTACTAAGATTTGGAAGGGGTTGAAGGAAGCTCAAAATATAGGATTGATTGATAAGGTTGATACAAAAATTTATGCAGCTCAGGCTACCGGATGTTGTCCCATAGTTACTGCAGTAAAGGAAAACTCTGAAATTATAAAGCCAGTCAAACCCAATACTATAGCTAAATCTTTAGCCATAGGAAATCCTGCTGATGGGATATACGCTGTTGGCACTGTAAAGGAGTCCGGTGGTTGGGCTGAAGATGTTACAGATGATGAAATAGTGGAGGCGATTAAGCTTCTAGCTTTGACTGAAGGAATATTCACTGAGACAGCCGGAGGGGTAACTTTAGGGGTTACAAAGAAATTAATTGAACAAGGTAGGATTTCTAAGGATGAATCTATTGTTATATGTATAACAGGTAATGGCTTAAAAACTCAAGAGGCAGTCATGGAAAAAATAGGTAAACCCATAAAGATTAAGCCTAATATCACTTCATTTGAAGAAAATGTAAAGGAGGATAAAAATGTCCATTACAGTTAGGATTCCTTCGCCGCTTCAAAAACTAACTCGAAATCAGGAGGAAATTAAACTAGAGGGTGCAAATATCAAAGAATTAATTGAAAGTCTGGAAAGAAATTCCCCCGGGGTTAAAGAGAGGATTTGCGATGAGGCAGGTAAGGTGCGCAAGTTTATAAATATCTATGTGAATGGAGAAGATGTGCGTTTCTTACAGCAAGACGCAACACCTCTGAAAGACGGAGATGAGGTTTCGATAATACCTGCGATAGCGGGTGGCTAAAAGAAAAGCTGGACTAAAAAAAGCAGTAACTTGCTTTGATAGGGAAATGCAAAAATGTTTTGCTAAGAAGTTATAGAAATAGGAGTAAAAGTGGCTAAATTAACTGAAAGTCAAATAGAAAGGTATTCCAGGCAAATTCTTCTTCCTGATGTAGGTGGAAAAGGACAGGAAAGACTTCTGAAAGCCAAAGTTTTAATCATTGGTGCAGGAGGACTGGGTTCTCCGGCTGCTTTGTATCTGGCTTCTGCCGGGATAGGAAAAATCGGCATTGTAGATTTCGATAAGGTTGAACTTAATAACCTGCAGAGACAAATTGTTCATACTTTCAAAAGTGTTGGTGAGCCAAAGGTAGAGTCAGCTAAAAACACCCTTAATGCAATAAACCAAGATGTAGAAATTGTTCCATATAAACTTAGGCTTACATCTGAGAATATTTTGGACATCATAAAAGATTATGATATTATTGTGGATGGGAGTGATAATTTTCCTACAAGATATTTGGTAAATGATGCCTGTGTTTTGTCCGGTAAACCATTATCCCACGGTGGAATATTCAGGTTTGATGGGCAGGCTATAACGATTTTGCCAGAGAAAAGTGCCTGTTATAGATGTTTATTTCCCGAGCCTCCGCCTCCCGGCCTTGTGCCCAGCTGCCAGGAAGCAGGGATCCTGGGGGCAGTTGCAGGTGTGATTGGTACAATTCAGGCAAATGAGGTGTTAAAATATGTTTTAGGGATAGGGAATCTTCTAGCAGGAAAACTACTGGTATTTAATGCACTGGATTCAAGTTTCAGACAAGTCAAAGTTCCCAGGAATCCAGAGTGTCCAGTATGTGGACAGACACCCACTGTAACTAAGCTTATAGATTATGAGGAATTTTGTAGTTTAAGGTAAAGAAAGGAGAAAAATAAATGACGAAAAAGATGGTCAAGTTAGTATTTCCCCAGGAGTTGATTAAGGAACCAGTTACTTTTAATATGGCAAAAAAATTTAATGTCACACCAAACATTCGTCGGGCTAATATTACAGAAACTATAGGAGAGTTGATCTTAGAGTTAGAAGGGGAGCAAGAAAATATTGAAAAAGGGATCGAATATTTAACTAAATTAGGAGTAAGGATTGAGCCCATAGTTGGAGACATTGTGGAGTAAGTAATTTTAAAGGGGAATTAATTAATTATGTTCAAGACTTTAAAAGAAGATATTCAAACTATATTTGCTAAAGATCCGGCAGCGAAGAACACATTAGAAGTAATTCTTTGTTATCCTGGGCTTCATGCAATATGGCTTCATCGGATTGCCCACTGGTTTTACAGAAAGAAAATGTATACTATTGCGCGCATAATTTCGCATATTAATCGTCATATTACTGATATTGAAATACATCCCGGAGCCAAAATCGGAAGAAGATTTTTTATTGACCATGGCATGGGTGTAGTGATAGGTGAAACAACCGAAATTGGTGATGATGTT
>JAHILC010000261.1 GCA_018897225.1 Actinomycetota bacterium | reverse complement strand
CTGAAACAAACCATGCAATAAGGGTAGCAATAGATGAAGCTTTGGAATGTAAAAAGACTGGTGAAAAGAAAGTAATTGCGTTTAATTTCAGCGGCCACGGTCATTTTGATCTTTCGGCATATGAAGCGTATATGGATGGAAAGCTTTTAAATTACGAGTATCCGGACGAGAAGATAAAGGAATCATTGAAAAAGCTTCCAAAATTCTGATATTGGCAAATAAAAGTTATTTGCTGATAAATGATAGCAATGAGTTGGCTAGAGTATTTTGTTAAAATATGGGGTGGCTATTCTTTCAACGGCTATTATCCTTGCTACGGTTATAATAATCGTTTAAGGGATAGCTGCCCCCTCTCCCTATAATATTTATAAGAATGGAGCGAACTTCCTTAAAACTTATTTCCAGTAATCCTTGAAAGCTACCCAGGACTGCCTGACAAGACCCGGGAATGCCGGCATATAGTCCTTCCAGTTTTTTGTCATTAATGCTTTTCTTTCAAGCGCCCTGTTTATTGAAGGACCAAGCTCTTTTTCATAGGCCTGTTTGATTTCTGCAAGAATCTTTAAGTCCCCGTGCTTTAAAGCTTTCAGTATGGTTTCCGATGCCAGTCTGGCAGAATAAATTGCATTAAATATACCGGCACCAGTTACGGGGTTGCAAAGGCCGGCGGCATCACCGATAAGAATAAGGCCTTCTGATGCCGGCTTTTCCACAATTCCGGAAACAGGAGCTATACCGGTAATTACTTTAATTTTTTTATTCTTGTTAAAATCGGCCAGATTTGGATTTAAAAGGCCGCAAGATACCAGGTGATTGACAAAAATACCAAGGGTGCTCTTAAGCTCTGATGCAGAGTCCTGTCCGATTCCCAGGTTTATACTTTCAGTCTTGGGGAAAATCCACCCATACCCGCATCGAATATAGGGGACAAAAAAAACCCTGTGGCAATACGGCTGATTTGGCAATATAGCAGGATTTTGCTGTATCGCATACATAAAGGCAGTATTTGTTGAGCATGCTGTTGAACATGCACCTGCATTTTCACCCACAGAAATAAGCTTTCCTGTAAATGAAAGCGGTCCGTCAGCTCCGGCAATAATGCGTGTTTTTATATATGAATAATTCTGTGAAAAAGATTTGCGCAATGCTACAATAAAATATCCTGAATCATGTTTGGCCGCTACGGCTTTTTTGCATTTCAATAATTTTCCGCCAAGGTTTTCATATTTTGAAACAATGTCATTTACGAAAATATCCCGGTCCAGGATAAATCCCGGAGCAGCAGTTTGAGCGAAAAGCCTGAATTTTTCTTTTTTGCTTGAAGCGCAGTAAGTCTCAAGGATTCTGACCTGATTGTTTATTCCGGAGATCTTGAAATCAAAAAGCCCGGTAATATTTGCAGGCACAAATTCGGCGCACCGCACGGGCCTGTCTATGTATTTTTTCTTTTCAGCAAGTACTACGCGTAAATTCTTTTTTGCCAGATAATATGCAAGGCTTGCCCCGGCGGGACCGCCACCTATTACCAGCACATCACATTTTTGCATGTTTTAAGTTATGAAATCCAGCGCTTAGAATGACTACACGTTAAATTATCATGATTGTAAATCTTTAATATTTTTTTAATGAGGGGGATTTTTAACTCTGTAAATCCTTCAAAATTTCCGGAATAGGCTTCCTTTTCCTTTCCTAAGTCATAGCATGTGCTGTTGTCAATATTTATCAGGATTCCGGAAAGTCCTATACGTTCAAAGTCCTTCTTATGCTTGATATAAAAAGCTTCGCAGCAGCAACCGCAGAAG
This sequence comes from Actinomycetota bacterium, assembly GCA_018897225.1. GTDB lineage: Bacteria > Actinomycetota > Humimicrobiia > Humimicrobiales > Humimicrobiaceae > JAHILC01. The sequence goes on along the minus strand of JAHILC010000261.1, from coordinate 516 downwards.
AATTGCACCCCACTATCTTTTAAGTCTTTCAGGGTATCTTCCAGGTGCTCATAGCTTGTGATGGTAGCGCTTCTTATTCCTTCATTGTCGAGAAGTTCAGAAATTTCCCCGGTACTGCACTTGCCGCAGATATCGCATCCTTGGCAGGACCTGAAGCTGCAATCCGGCAGCTTTGCACAGTATGGCAAAAGGAATGCTTCTATTCTTTTGCCTGTTTTTAATTTTGCCGTCCTGTTTCCTTCAGTCTCAATAATGAAGATATCGTTATAATATTTTAACGGGATCCCATGTTTTTTATACTCCAGCTTTTCTTGGCATTTTATTACTGAAAGTACCAGGTTTTCCAGCGATATTCCTTCAATTGTCCGTGGGTAGCTGTTATAGAAATCCCGGATTATTTTTTCAGTATTTCCCATGTTCATTGATGTATTTTTTAAGGCTGATTCAAGGTCAAATATAGCCCGCCTGGGATAAATGAAAAAATCTCCCGTAAAAATTACGGTTTTTAAGATTTTT
>JAHILC010000260.1 GCA_018897225.1 Actinomycetota bacterium | reverse complement strand
ATTGTCTTAAAAGGCCGTTCAAGAACCTGTATGGTCCACCACTCCTTCCTGTGGACAAAACCATCTTCGTCTTTTTCAATCTTCGGTTCAAGATCGTAAGGTATTGCAAAATGCCTAACAAGATCTAATACTTTTGAAACTGCCTTACATGCGACATCCTCGGCATTTGTTGGGTTTATTTTTTCTCCAGTCAGGTATTCCATTAAATCAATATTGTGGATGATATCGTATGTGGCAACCCTATCTACTACTTTGCCTTTAAATGTGTTTAGCAATCTTTCCCTTGATGTTATTTCTGCCACCCGGCCTCCTGTTACCTGATATAAAAATCCTTGATTTTAAAATCTTACTTCCCTAACAGTATCATACATGGCAAGTGCATTCTCGACAGGAACATTATAATGAATAGCCCCGCTGGAACCTATCATAATACCACCATAATCCTTTGAGTTTTTTATAACCTCCAAAGTCTTTTTTATTACTTCATCCTTACTGCCATTTGCCAGGAGGTTTATACTGTCAATTGTAAAACCTAATACCAATTCTGGAAACTTCTTTTTTATTTCTTCAATGTTTGAACCTGATATTTCTTCGATAGGAGTATACGCATCTGCACCATCTTTTACTATCCTATCAAGAACCTCTCTGCTATCACCTTCAAAATCATAAATGACTTTATAACACTTTTCTTTAAATTTATCTAAAATCTTTTTTACTGCGGGAAAAAGCTCTTTATAAATAAATTCTGGTGAAAACATCAGTCCACCTGGTCCACTGGCCATTGTACCAGTAAATGCAATTGGGGTGAGTTCAGGCCCAGGTAAACAATCTATGATAAATAATCTATAATCTTGAAGTGCAGAAAGAAGTTCTCTTGTAAGTTCTGGATAATCATGAAGAAGATAAATAAAAGTATCTAAATTATATCTGGTTTGAAAATAACAGGACCCTTCAGGCTGCTCTGGAGCAACCATAACAGTCCCGTCCAGTTTATTTTGAATGCGTTCAAACTCAGCATTTAACTCTTCTGGAGAATCACAACGATCTTCAAATAGCTGCATATTATACATTGCCTGCCGGCAAAACTTTCTGTTTTCTATGGCCTCTCTAATCCTGAATATATCCTTTTTTACCAGTTCTTTTGCTTCTGTTACTGTTTTGAATGGGCGTGCCAGTATCTCCGCTGTCCACCATTCCTTTCTGTAAACAAAACCATCTTCATCTTTTTCCATATAGCTGTCCAATCTATCAGGAATCGCAAAATGCCTTACCATATCTAATGTCTTAGCAACTGTGGTGCATATTGCATCTTCAGCATTTCTGGAATTTACTGATTTGCCATATACTTCTTCTATTAATTTTATATTATGAATCACATCATATATAACTGGTCTGTCGATATCCTTATAATCAAAAGTATTCAAAACTCTCTCTTTTTTTGTAAGATCCATGGTTTCCCCCTCCTTTTTTATTGAATATCTACTGTAAAAGCATGCAAGATTTTTTTATCTTCCAGGTTATATACAAGTTCAAGACACGTGGTACCTGATTCAATGATTACTGAATCTCCATTCTTAATCAAATTAGCCGCTTCTCTTGCAATACGTTCTTTTTTATCCTTATTTCGATTAATATCTTCCAGATAAATTGGATGGTATTCTTCTTTTAATAACTTGGCTATTGCACAACCATGAACTTTTTCAAGAAAGCCCTCTTCTTCCAATCTCTTTAAATCTCTTCTAACAGTAATTTCCGTAGCGTTAAATAGTTTTGATAGATTGGTTACAGATATTGACTGATTTTTTACAAGAATATTTTTTATTTCTATCCTTCTTTTTTCATGAACATCCATAATAAAATCCTTGACTAACCTTTTATGCCCCCTGCAATAATTCCTCTTACAAACCACCGCTGGAATATCATAAAAATTATAAATATCGGTCCAACGGCAAGAACTATTGATGCCCCATAAATAGCCCATGGAATAGGATATTTTGCACCTATACCAATCCTTGACATTGCAAGTGGAAGTGTCTGAAGGGCTTCAACCCTGATAAAAATAAAGGCGAATAAAAATTCGTTCCACATTTCCAGGAATAAAAATACTATACAGGTTGCCAGAGCAGGTCTTGCCAGTGGAAGATAAACATTTTTATAAATCTGAAAACTGTTTGCACCATCAATTAATGCAGCTTCAGTAAATTCATAGGGAACCTGGGCAAAGAAATTTCTCAGAATCAAAGTCGCAATAGGTATGCCAATTGTAGCATATGGTAAAATAAGAGCACCATATGTATTTAATAAATTTAATCTTAAAAGTACAAGATACAATGGTATTAGAAGAATCTGCACAGGGATCATATAGCTGAGTAAAATAAATGTGTAATAGACTTCCTTCGATTTGAATTTGTAATGAACCATGGCAAATGCAGCAAAAGAGGCTGCAAATACTGCAAGTATTAATCCCCCGGTAGTAACAATTATGCTATTTAAATACATTCTTGGATAGGAAATATCCAGATGTTTTTCTGCAAACTCAATAGCACCGGGGAAATTTTCCAGTGTGAAATGAAAATTCTTTGGAAATATAAAAAGAGTAGATTGATATACTTCTTCAGGTCTTTTAAAAGCAAGGAAAAAAACCCAGAGCAGTGGCACAAGAACAATTATAAGAGCTAGGGCAATTACAACCCTTGTAAAGATTTTTTGACCTAAAGTTAACCTGTACATATTATTCTTCCCGTGTTAAAAACTTAATTCTTATCACTGCAAAAACCAAAACTATGATTGCCAGAGTCACCGCAATTGTTGCAGCATACCCCATATTACTTGGTCCCTGTGACTGGAATGACTGATAATACATATAAGTAGTCAATACTTCTGATGCATGAACAGGACCACCTCTTGTCATAGCCCAGATGATATCATAAACCCTGAACCCACCAATAAAATTCAGTACCGCTGACAGAAAGATTATGGGCTTTAATAGGGGCAAAACAATTTTGAAAATTGATCTCTGCAGGTTTGCTCCGTCTATAAATGCAGCCTCAAGTAGTGAGTGATCTATTGATTGAAGTCCGGCATAGAATATAACAAGATTGTATCCAACCCATTGCCATACTGTTACAAAGGAAACTATCCAGATGGTTAGATTTCTATTTGTAAGCCATGGGATCGCAAGTGCATCCAGACCTATTAATTTTAAGAATGTATTTACCGGACCTGTAAGCTCTAAAAATTTTCTGAAAACCAGACCAATTACAATTGCAGAGATGACACCCGGAAAAAATATAAGAGCTCTAATAAGATTTCCATATTTAAAATTTCCAAAATATATAATAAGGGCAAGAAAAAGAGCTATGGCATTTTGCACAAAAATTACTGTAATTACAAGAAAAATTGTATTTCTAAAAGATAGCCAGTAAAGGGGATCTTTTACGAGCTTAACATAATTTTGAAAACCTATAAAATCTGCAAATATTTCAAGGCTGTAGCCTTTCCAGTTAAAAAAACTCAATGCAACAGAAAATATTATCGGGTACATTAAAAAAATTAACAACAGAATAATTGATGGCGAAAGCCAGAAGTATGGTTCAGTTTTGCGCAATGTCACAGTATTGGTTCTAAATCTCATAACCTAATATTTTGGATCTATATTTAACCATTATTATATTCAGGCAGGATTTTTATTTCAATCCTGCCTGAACTTATTGATATTACTTCAGATCAGCAATTAAATTATCTATTCTACTGTGAAGCCCAGTAAGCTTTTGTTGCTTCATCCACTTTAGCCATACCCTCTTCAGGTGTCAGGTCTCCAGTAAATATCAAAGCAAGGTTGTCAAGTAATGCCTGCTCAACCTCGGGTGTATAGCATATCCATGGTCCAACATTACCTGTCTCATACATTTCTACCATTTCAGCATAAATTGGATATTGTGCAATTTCTTTCCAGTTGTCCGGGAACTTTCCTGCAGGATGGATAAGGTATTTTATGAATATGGATGAAACTTCTGGAGTAGCAAGGAATTTCATATATTTTAGTATTTCGTCAAGTTTTGGATTATCCTTTTCAATTGAAAGCACCTGAGCAGCATCTACAGCCCATACATTTTCAAGAGCATCTGGAGCTATCGGGGGCTTGAAGAAAGCAAATACATTCTCAATCGCTGCAGGGTTATCACGAAGTATACCTGTTGACCATGGACCCTCATACCAGCTACCCCATGTTTCCTGATTTAAAATAAGCGCATAGTTATCAACCTGAGGATCAAGAGCCTGGGCATCTTCCCTTACCATGTCGTATGTATCTCTAACCGCCTGTGCAGCAAGGATAAACGGCTCTTCAGTCCAGGATATTTTTCCAAATTCAGCCTCATATACATAGTTAAAATCTTTGGATACTGAATATACCCAACTGTAGAATGTTTCCCTCAAAAGATAAGGACCTGCAAAACCGACTGAAAGATACCAGTATGGATGTCCCTCACTTTT
>JAHILC010000259.1 GCA_018897225.1 Actinomycetota bacterium | reverse complement strand
TTTCATAGGAAATTTGCCTTTTACTAAGTTCTTCACAAATATTTGTAAATATATTCTTTTTCGCTTTTATTATTCCTAATTTTATTGAATATGAATTATATTCTCCAAGAAGTTCTATCCTGTCTTTAAAAGGGGACCATATCTCAAGCTGGTGAATTTTTAAGTTGAGCTCGGAAATCTTAGTGTTATTGAAGCTTATTTCCTTCTCCAGTAAAATAATCTGGTCAATATTTTGTCCATTGTCTTTCCTGCCGGCAACGCTCTCATATTCATGATTTGAAACTACCAATTTTCCGGCTTTCGAAGCAATCTTTTTTTTAGACCTTTCTTTATAATTGAAAAGTATATCAAGGGCTTTCTTAGCCTTTAGGTTCGTTACAGGTATGGTTAAATTCTGCCTGGCTGAAACATTTGCAGCAATATCCTCATTTGGTTCTTTTTTAAAATATGGTTTAAGCTCAGCAAGTTCTTTTTTTTGGAAATGTTTAAGAACTTTTAATTCTTCAGATTTATGGACTATTATTAAAAATTTTTCAAGTTTGGCAACTGCCATAGAATCAATTCCGTTATTTTAAAATTCTATTAATTATTTTATTTATTGCTTCTTCTTTTTTTGCCGCGGAATCATTTATTAATTTTTTAATCTTCTCTTCAAACTCTTGATTCAGCCTTTCCATTTCAATGGATGCATCCCCTGCTGCTTTTCCCCTTGCCTGTAAGACCATTTCCTTAATGTGAACTTCAGATTCTTTTATGGTAGCATCACTATCCTTATAAGCTTTTTCTAAGAGCCCGGAAGCTTCGTTCTTTGAAGATTCTATTATTTCTTTTGCTTTTTCTTCAGAAGTTTTTATTTGTTCTATTATATTTTCAATCATATTAAAAATAGTAAGGATATTATTTCTTAATTATATCAGCCAAAAAGCTAATTTAATATCATATCAATATTATGTTTGCTGTCAATAATAAGTGTATTTTACCAGCTCTGAAGAATGATTTTTTTATTTTATCATAAAATAACCAAATTAAAGCAAATTTTTACATGGTATAATTTTAAAGAAGACGATAGGAGTTATGATAACATAATTTTGTAGTATTACGGGGATTAACTAACTTTCGACTCATATCCATAACTCCCGATTAAAACAAGGGTTTTTAGCCTGTTTTTGGTCACTACAACCTTGTTACAGAAGGGTTTTATGGTTTTAAATCGAAAGAGCTAAGCTTATAATGTATTAAAATAGAAAGCCAAATTTAAAGAATTGTAGTTATTTTTATAAAAAGTAAAATAGTATTTTAAAAGAAATAATTTCAATTTAAAAAGAGATAAAGAAGGAGAAAAAATGGATTTTAAGCCAGACATAAAATTCGATATTAACAATTATTCTCCCGGGAAAATAGTCTGCGTGGGGATGAATTACAAATCTCATGTAAGTGAACAGGACGGCCGTTTCCCCAGTAAGCCTGTTTTGTTTGCCAAGGCAGCCAGCAGCATTATTAAGGATGGGGAAAACATATTTTATCCACCAGAAGTTAAGGAGCTTGACTATGAGGTTGAGCTTGCAGTTATTATCGGCAGCAAGATGAAGAACATCTCCGAAAAGGATGTTTTAGGCCACATTTATGGATATACCATAATAAATGATTTGACAGCAAGAGAAATACAAAAAAATGAAGGCCAATGGTTCAGGGCAAAAAGTTTTGATACTTTTGCGCCCATTGGTCCTGTAATCATACCAAAAAACGAAATACAGGATCCTCAGAATTTATACCTGAAATCTTATGTGAATGGAAAACTCAGGCAAAATTCAAATACAAGCGACATGATCTTTAAAATATTTGAGCTTATTTCCTATATCTCAAAATCCATGACTCTTGAAGCTGGAGATCTGATTGCAACAGGGACTCCTGCAGGGGTTGGTGTTTTTATGAAAGAAAAGAAATTTTTATTGCCTGGAGATGAAATTGTATGTGAGATAGAAAAAATCGGAAAGTTGGTAAATAAAGTTGACCTGGCAGTTTATTAGTTTCCCAGCTTATTCATAACTTCTTCGGTTATGCATGCAACAAGCTTCTTTATATAATCATCATTTTCCCCGCAGGTGCAGGCATAATTTGAGCATGTGTAGCATCCTGTGTTCGTTGTTGCATCAGGTTCAACCGGTTTTATTGTGTCTGTTTCTGCCATTTTAACTCCACTTCAAATTTACTAATTATCGCTAATTTTTTTATTCGGTATTGTATTATAGCATAAATTCTTTTATTTGTTTTAAAATAATTTATACAATAAAATTCTTAGAAGGTAAAAATACTTTTTATATTTGGTGGGAATATTATTATTGATAAGTAAGCATATAAACAATAAATGTAATAAACGCCAATAAATAATTTTTACGTTACAATCTCTGCTTGAAATATTATGGAAGGTAATCCATCGGGTCTATCTGAGCATTATCCTTGATTACTTCATAATGCAAATGGGGACCAGTAGAATAACCTGTGTTTCCTGACTCAGCAATTTTCTGGCCTTTTGTAACTTCTTCCCCAACCGACACGTAAATCTTATTCAAATGAGCATAGACAGTCGTAAATCCAAAACCGTGAAAGATAATTATTTCATTTCCAAAACCTTGATTTCTGGAAGCAAATATTACAACTCCACTTGCTGTTGCCTCTACAGTGGTACCTACATCAGTCGCTATATCAACACCGCCGTGGATATGGCCTCTCCCTCTTCTTTCCCCAAATGTACTACTGACATAGCCATTTGTCGGCCATATTGAAGGAGTATGCTCCATTTGATAAATATGGTCTTCCATATGCTGCTTATCTGCAGAAAGCTTCTGCGCAATATCAGGCGCTTTAGCTATGAGGTCATCGAGTATTGCGTTTATGTTATCCAGGTTTTCAGAATCTTCAAAATCATAATAAAATATCTCATTTGGATCATTTTGCATATCCACATTTGCATTTAAATCAGTAGTATAAAGTGCAACTTCTTTCTCAAAACCACCTTTTCCGGTTATATCCCTAACCATCTTGTCCAGATCTTCTACCTGAGCAAGATATTCTTCGAGTATCTTTGTCTTTGCTGTTATCTCATTTGATTTCTTTTCAAGGTTAGCTATTTCAACTTCTTTATAAGTTATTTTTTCCTTGATTCTCTCCATTTCTGTTACTTTGTTACCAAGCTGGTTTTTTACTAAATACAGATTAGAAACAAGGGTAACGGCAACGGCAATCAGAACTGCTGTAAAGATAAATGCATAGCGCAGCAGGTTGTGCGGGATTTTTATCTTTCTTATTTTTGAATCAGCATTAGATAAAATTAATATCGTAAAGAATTTATCTTTTTTATTACCAATCATAAAATCAAAAACAACAATTACAAATTTGGTGAAGCTATTATAACCGATTTAAAAGTTAAAAATCAACCCTAAAGTTTGAACTCATGTTTCCCTTGAACTTGCTGAAAGGAATATTGACAGCAACGATACCCCAAACATATGGCGCTACCAGGTAAGGATCGAACAAAATGATGAGGGAATTTTCGGTGATAAGGAAAGTTTTAAAGTTAGCCTGGTCCGGGCTCGCTCCCCCGCTAATCCAATC
>JAHILC010000258.1 GCA_018897225.1 Actinomycetota bacterium | reverse complement strand
ATTTTACCTCAGGAAATTGAAATTTCAGCAAGTGTAAACATTGTATATTTATTTACGGAATAGTAAGCATTTTTTCTTTATTTAACTTGCTGAGTTTATACCCTTTTGCCTGGTACATAAATGCTTCCAATCTAGTTTCACTAGTTCCCTGCTCAAGACCATCAAATGCAAGATTAAGCCAGGGTACACCATATTCTTCCCGCAGTCTTTTGGAAATAGCCGTTACCATAGTTCCCGGCATACAGGTAAAAGGAAGCACATTTACAATTCCGTCTATCCCTTTTTTAATCCAGGCAACCGATTTGCCTACACTCAGGGCAGCTTCACCAAACCATTTGATTATGTATGGTTCAGCATTATCCCAGATTTCATAAATATCAGCCTCTTCCAGATCTAGCATTGAATCCTTCAACGGTTTTTCCAGTATTTCATGATAATTTACGAGCACATGCTTAAAAATCCTGTTTGCAATAAAGAACTTAAGTCCTTGCGCATAATTCGGGATATGCTTTTTTAATGTTGAAAAACTGTTGCTGTCATTAAAATAGTTTGAGTTTTCGTAACCGTCACCATAACCATTGTTATTGCTATTTTCGTAGCCTTTACTGAAACCAAAGCTTTTCATAATTTTATAGGCAAGGTCTTTTTGCTTTATTGAAATATCGAGCTTGCTTGTAGCATTTGTATGATTAGGCCATTCTCCAAAATCAGGTATTTCAACTACTCCGCCAAGTTCTTCAATTTTTCTTACAACTTCATTATTGCTGAAAGGATGATTCCTTACATAAATTTCCCCTACTATTCCAATGACAGGTTTTATTTCATCTTTTCTTTTAATGCTTTCAAAATCTTTTTTTGCCAGTGCAAGCACTCCAGCTAGCTTATCAAGTACTTTGGCGTTTTCTTTATTTTCAATAATTTGGCAAACTTTATTAAGATGCGCTTGATATATGCTATCTGTTTCTCCTTTATTTACCTCAAATGGCCTAACATGCCTTAAAAATTTATTTAAATAATCAACCGCAAAAGTTCCAGCCATTGCACGTGATAGAAGTCTTGTACCTTTACTGCCTTGCATATCATATTCCTTGTAAAACTGACTGCTCTCCGGCGCTCCGGGAGCTATTATGGGAACATTATTATATCCCTGCTCTTTAATTATAATCTTCTGCATCTTATTATATTGCCCAAACCTGCAAGGTCCGTGAGTCAGCGGCATTAGAAATGCAACTTTTTTAGGGTCGTTGTGTTTTAATGTTTTTAAAATATCTCCAGTAGTAATTATGAATGGATAGCATTCCTTTCCAATGGTATGCCTTCTCCCGATCTCCAGAGTCTCATGATCAGATTGCATCACCTCAGCATTTACTCCGGCGAATTTGAAAGCAGCGCTTATCGCATAAGCGCCATCTCCCATGTACGGGATATAAATTGTCCTGTTATCCTCTCGCTTAAAAGGTGGGTCGTTTTTATCGATGCTGCCCATGGATTTGAACTTGTGAAATTCCTTTAAGTTTTTAATATTCTTCAAAGAATCAGAAAATGCTTCGCATCTTGTTATGACACCTGCCCCTGCAGTATGCTCGTCGACTTCCATTTTTAAAAATGGCCTGTCCATTTCTCTTTCAAAATACTGCATAATAAAAGAATCAGGGCCACATCCAAAATTGGTTATATAAACGGGATATAGCCTCTTATCTTTTTTTATTATTTCAACAGCGCTCATGATTCGATCGCCAAATTCCCAATACATATTTGGCCATTTTTCAAAAAGATCAATATTTTCCAGAGGCAAATAATCAAGAGGTATTGCCTGCATACCTATTTCCCTGAGCTTCCCGGGTATATTCATGCTTATACTGCTATCGCAGCTGTTATATGGCCTGCTAACTATAACAGCAGCTGTTTGGTCTGGTCCAAGCCTGTTTAAAGCTTCCATACCTTTTTGGGCAACAGAAGTATAAAATTTTTGCTGAGCTATTTGGGCATGGTTTATTGCCTTTTTTATAATTTTGCCTTTTTTGCCCAGCCTCTCTGCCAATTTTTTTAACTGGTTCTCTTTCAGGTATTCCTTGAAGCTGAAATTAATAAGAGTGTCGATAAGCATATCTTCGTCTATGTTCATTGATGCTTTAACCATTGTTGACATCCCCTGAACAAATGGGCATGGATAGCTTCCTGTCCTTACTCCTTCAATTTTGTTATCGTTGCAAGGCATGTCCCTGATGCTTGGAATGAAAATATAGTCAACCTGCTTATCTAAAAGATTCTGCACATGTCCGAGAACTGCCTTCATGGGAAAACAGGTTTCGGCAACTACAAGTCCAAGGCCATCGTTTATGATTTTTTTATTGGTCTTGTCAGAAAGCACAACTTCAAATCCTAGCTCGCTTAAAAAAGCATCCCAGAATGGATAAAACTCGTATGTCAGCATGGTAAATGGTATGCCAATTTTTTTAACAGAGACTATAGGTTCTTTATCAGGTTTTTTATAAGCGCCAAGCAGCAATTCTTCTCTTTCCGCAAAAAGATCAACTAAGCCATTTCCGGAAGATTTCACCTTTTCATATTTTTCGCATCTTCCACCATAAAACAGTGGTTTAGAGCCTTTAAAAGTCACTTTTTTTATCTCACACATGTTAGGGCAGCTTCTACATTCAAACGAACTCTGGGCATATTTGATGCTGGCAATATTGCTAAAACCCCTGAAATTTGTCTCTTCTCTTTCATTTTCAAGAGTGGCTATTGCAGTTCCTATAGCACCGGTTACTTCATGATTTTCTGGAACTATAATTTCTTTGCCAAGGTAATTTTCAAATGCAGCAACAACTGCCTGATTGTAAGCCACAGCACCCTGGAAGAAGATTTTATTTCCAATTTTTTTCCTGCCGACAACCCTGTTTATATAGTTGATGGTAATAGAATATGCCAGTCCGGCCAGGATATCCTCAATGCCTGCGCCATTCTGGTAATGTGAATAAACATTTGTTTCCATAAAAACTGTACAGCGCTCGCCCAGGTTCAAAGGTGAAGCAGCTTTCAAAGCTTTACCGCCAAAATCTTCAATTTTTATATCAAATCTCTCAGCCTGTTCTTCAAGAAATGAACCTGTGCCTGCTGCACAAATCTTATTCATTTCAAAATCAACCACAACACCTTTTTCAAGCGAGATATATTTTGAATCCTGGCCGCCAATTTCAAAAATAGTATCAACGGTTTTATCAATGTTTGCTGCAGCGGTTGCCTGTGCAGTTATCTCATTAATAATAGTGTCAGCACCCACCAGATCTCCTATTAAATATCTTCCAGAGCCGGTTGTTCCAACAGCTTTTACTTTTATACTGTCGCCAATTTCATTTCCTATGATTTCAATGCCTTTCCTTACTGCTTCAATCGGACGACCGGCGGTTCTAAGGTAACACTTTGCAATAAGCTTTCTATCTCTGTCTATGGCAACTACATTGGTGCTGATAGAGCCTACGTCTACGCCTATAAATGCATCAATTTTTTTACCCTTGAAATCATATTTGGCGCCAGTTGCTGTTGGAAGCTTGGACATTTCCAGAATTAAAGGTTTGAATGTTTCCTTTTTGTATTTAAAGTTTTTTAGATAATCACTAAGAGCTCTGCCTACTTCTTCCAGGTTGACCTGTTGTTTGTGGTTTTTCAAAGCCAAACTCAAAGCCGCACCCATAGCTCCAATAGATTCCCGATGCTCTGGAATTATTACCTGTTCTTTTAATATATCTTCAAAGGCCTTGCCCATCGCTTTATTGAATGAAACTCCACCACAAAAGATTATTGGGGGTTGGAACTTTTTACCTTTGACAATTCCTGATTTGAAGCTTCTTGCCATGGCATAACATAATCCCAGCGCTATATCTTCGTCCCTGGCAGCCTCCTGCTGCAGATGAATCATATCTGACTTTGCAAAAACACTGCACCTGCCAGCTATTGTTGAGGGACTTTTTGATTTTAAGGCAAGTTCTGCAAATTCTTCTATTGTAAGATTAAAACGAGATGCCTGCTGATCAAGAAATGACCCGGTGCCTGCAGCGCATAGTTCGTTCATCGCATAATCACCGGCAACAAGGTCTATAAATTTTGAATCCTGGCCTCCGATTTCAATTACAGTTTTTATATCGCTGTAAAAATATTTAATTGAAGTTATTATTGCTTCAATTTCATTTATAAAATCAGCATGCAACAAGCTTGCCAGGATTTTACCTCCTGAGCCGGTAAATGCAATCCCCGATATTTTTCCAAGATCTTTTCTTTTTGCCAGAGCTTCAATATCTTTAGCAACTAACCTGACAGGCTCGCCATAATGTCTTGAATATGGAAGAACGTCTATTATATTTTTGTTGCTGTCTATAACTACCCGGTTTACACTAATAGCTCCAATGTCATAACCAATATAAAAATCCACCCGTTAATTTACCTCCTGCTAATCTAAAGTAAAATCAGCTAAAGTTCAATTTTTGTAAAGAGTTTAGCAACATAAGAGTTTAACAAAATTAATGAAAAATAAATACCATTGCAAAACTGTTTACATAAAACTATTAAAAAATTAAATGATATATTAGCTTTGCATCCCTTAATCTTATAAAATTTCCTTCAGTTTTTATTTCTATTAAACCAATAGACGTAAATTCTTTAATTTTTACTTCAATAAAAATGATATAAGGTATATTCTAATGATATAGCTTTTAACAAATTTTTAAAGAATTTGATGTTATCTAAAACTAAAGCACTCAAAGCGGCAGTAATAGGAGCTGGGTATATGGGAAGCGCAATAACATTTCCGCTTAGTGCAAACAACATAGAAGTAAACCTATGGGGCACATGGCTCGACGATGAGATAATAGAGGCAAGCCTTGCAGGATACCATCCCAAGCTAAAAAAAGCCCTGTCGCCTTCTATAGTTCCCCTGTATTCCAAAGACCTCGACAAAGCGCTGTCAGGTATTGATATGCTCTTTATGGCAGTAACAAGCGAAGGTTTTGTCAAGGTATTTGGAATGGTTCTAGACAACCTTGCCGCTCCCGTATACTTCTTTAAACTGACCAAAGGACTTGTAAGCTATAAGGGTTCTATTGTAAGGGCAACACAAGCTGCCCTTGATATGTTAAGCCAAAAGTTTGGTCCCCAGGATTTTGCATGGGCTACTGTAGGGGGACCGGTAAGGGCGCTGGATCTTGCTTATGAAATGCCCTCAGTAAGCATGTATGGGATAACTAATGAGAAAATAAAAGATATGATTCCAAAACTGAAAACAGATTATTACAGGATAGTTGCAAAAGAAGATGTTATAGGAGTGGAGCTTTCATCAACCTTTAAGAACATATATGCCATGGCTCCCGGTATCTGTGATGGGTTATTCAGGGAAAAATACGACGGATTGTATTTTAACTTTACTGCACTGCTTTTTGCACAAGCTGCTAAAGAAATTTCTAAAATTGTTGAAAGAGCCGGGGGTGACAGGGATACAGTTTTTGATTTTGCAGGTGTTGGAGACCTTTACGTAACCTCGGCAGCTGGCAGAAACCGAAAACTTGGAGAGCTTGTTGGTAGAGGAATTGACCCGCAAAAGGCATTCAAGGATATGTCTGATGATGGTGAATATGGCGAAGGCTACATGGCTTTAGAACTTGCCGCACCATGGCTTGAAACCCTGGATAAAAAAATTATAGACGAACTTCCGCTTTTTAAAACTCTATTTAAGATCTTTTTTAATGGCGGCAAGCCTATTGACGAATTGAAAAAACTGGTATTAAAAATTTAAGACTTCTAAAATAAATTTTTAATACCTTCAATAATATCTTCAACTTGAGGAAGCAAATACTTTTCAAGAGGAGGAGAAAACGGTACTGGAGCAAACTTAGATGAAATTATACCTATCTTTGATTTTAATGATAGGCTGGTATAGGCTTCATATGCAATATGCTCAGATATCGAACAAAGCCCGTAATCTTCCTGCACCAACAAAAGCCTTCCGGTTCTTGATACAGAGGATAGAATTGTTTCTAAATCCAGGGGATCAAGGCTTTGAAGATCAATTAATTCTATTGAATAATTTGGCAAGCTCTCTATTGCCTTTTTTGCCTGAGAAACCTGATAACCGTATGCAACTAAGGTCAAGTCATTTCCTTGAAGTACAATATTTGACTTTCCTATAGCAATTGTATATTCTTCTTCGGGTACTTCCTCGGCAATTTCATAAAGTATTTTAGGTTCCATAAATGCTACGGGGTTATCATCTCTTATTGCTGATTTTAATAGCCCCTTGGCTGTGTATGCTCCAGAAGGATAAACTACTTTTATGCCAGGAGTATGAATATATAAAGTTTCAGGGCTTTGAGAATGCTGGGCTGCCTGCGACATATATCCTCCAGTAGGCAGCCTAAATGTTATAGGCGCATATACTTTGCCACCACTCATATAGCGCGCTTTTGCTATTTGGTTTATTATCTGGTCTGCTGCAACTGTATAAAAATCACCCAGCATGTATTCAATTACTGGCCTGTAACCTCTCAGTGCTGCACCAAGGGCTGCACCAGTAAAGCATGATTCAGATATTGGGGTATTTATTACCCGCTCTATACCCACTTTTTGGGGTAGGCCGTTAGTTACAGCAGCATAAGCGCCGCCTGTTGCAATATCTTCTCCCATAAGAAATACTTTAGGGTCTCTGGCCATTTCTTCGGCTAGTGCTTCATTTATAGCCTGCCTAAGTGTTATGCTTCTTAAAATGATTATCTACTCCTTTAAATAATTTTTAGTTGCTTCCTCAACGTCAGGATAGGGAGAATTATTTGCAAAAATTACTGCATCCTTTAGGCCGTCCTGCATGCTTGCCCCTATTTTTTCTAAAACCTGGCTTGTAATATCAGCTCTATCTTTAATTTTAGCCAAAAATATTTTAAGGGGATCATATTTGGGTAGTTCTTGCATTTCAGCCGCGCTTCTATAATTTTGGGGATCTCCAACCCAGTGGCCAATACGGCGATGTGTCCTGGCTTCAATTAGCACAGGGTGTGGACTGGCTCTCATTTGCTCTATATGTTTTTGGCATACCTTGTATACTTCAAACACATCGTCGCCATTGATAAGTTCGCTGTCTATCCCATATCCTAACCCT
>JAHILC010000257.1 GCA_018897225.1 Actinomycetota bacterium | reverse complement strand
CATTCAGCCTTAAAAAGGACGGTGGAATACTGGATAAAACGGGAGTTGTGGATTTCGCTATTGGCGATCTTGCTCCTGGCGTTTTCCTGGTTTATTCCATAAAAAATAAAATGATAAAAGATGTTTTAAATTACCTGGCTTTAGGGGAGGGACCAAATTACCTCCTTTACAGGCCCTACCACCTTACGAGTATTGAAACACCACTTTCAATTGCAAGAGTTTATTTTGACAGGGAACCATGGATAGTGCCGTCAGGCGGCCTTGTTTCTGATGTGTTAACTGTTGCAAAAAAAGACTTAGCGCCAGGAGAAATAATTGATGGAATAGGCGGATATATGGTTTATGGTCTTATAGATCTTTACGAAACTACAAGTAAAGAGAAGTTACTGCCAATAGGATTATCTCAGGGTTGCATTCTTAAAAGATGCGTAAAAAAGGATGAGCCAATTTCATATGATGATGTCGATTTTCCTTCAGATACTCTGCTGCTGCAGCTAAGAAAATTGCAGGACAAAATAATTCAGAATAAATAATAAACTCACGCCAGTAGAATCAGGGCTATCTTCTTCCTATACAGTTTTCCCTTGGGCATAAATCGCATGCAACTCTTGTCCTGTCAATCCTGTCTTCGGGACCAAACCCATATACCCCTGATATTGATTTGAAAGGCACCATTAGATAGCTTTTATTTAAAAGCACTCCTATTTTTTCACCATTAACCATTTGAAAAATCTCTTTTTGCTCTTCAATTGTCCACTTGTATTGGCCTGGAGAATATTGGCAGGTTGAAGCCCAGCCTTTTTCCTTCAAACCCTCCTTTTTGATTATTTTTGAGATATGTTCACCCAAAACTCCAAGAAGGCTTGTGGTTATGGAGTCCATTATAATCGTAGCCAGAGTATCTCCACCTTCACTTGTTGCAGCAATTATTTGATCGGTAGCAATACCCAAAGTGCATATGAAAATAATAGCAATTTTTGACCCTTTCAAAATTTTTGAAATATTAGGTCCATTAAATATATTGCCTGATTTAAAATAAACAGAATCTCCCTCAATCTTTTCTATTTCATAGTCCTGAAATATTGCTTTTGGAGAAATATTCTTATCACATATTTCCCTTTTTTCGATCAGCAGCTGTTCAAATTTAGGATTTAATCTTCCTCCCATGAGTTTAGTTAAGAAATCCTGGCCGATATCTTCGGGAATCTCAAATTCTATTTTCTCAAAAATCTTCATTTCTCTCCTTTTCATTTGAAATTGTAACCTTTTGGCCGAAAAATGGGTTATGATATAATAAGTTCTTTATAATATAATTAGAAATCGGGAAAAAATCAAAAAAGGATTGAAAATGGAAGAATCAACTTTAGCCTTAATTAAAAAAAACATTGAAGATGAGCCATATGCCAGGCTTTTCGGTATAAAGATTATCGATCTTAAAAAAGGCTATTCGCTGGTTACGATGAAGTCTAAAAAAGACTATGATAATATTTTTAAAATCACACATGGCGGGGCTATTTTTTCATTGCTGGATGTTGCTTTTGGTTCTGCAGTAAATTCTTACGGGACTGTGGCAGTCGCGTTAAACATAAGCGTTAATTATTTAAAATCAGCCTGCGCAGGTGACATTTTAATAGCTGAAGCAAGAGAAGTGAGCAGAAGCAACAAAATTGCTTCTTACAGCGTTACAGTTAAAAATGAAACTTCCGGTGAAATAATTGCTTCTGCCCAGACTGTGGCATATTTAAAAAACGAAAAATTGCCTTTTCTGTAAAATTATATAAATAATAAAATAATCTAAGGATATAGAAGGATAAAAATGAAAATGAGTAATTTTGATTATACTCCAGAACTTTATGACCTTCAGGTCAACTGGCAGCAGAGATTATCTAAAGAAAAAGAATTCTTTGAGAAGATTTTTGCCCAAAAAAAAGTCAGCAGTATGCTCGATATTGGCTGTGGGACGGGGAGGCATGCTGAGTTTTTTTCTGATTATGTCGATAGCGTAACTGCCATAGATCCATCCAGGGAAATGATAAATTATGCAAAGGAGCGTGTGATAAGATCAGGCAAAATAAAGCTGATGGAAGGAGGTTTTGAAAATTTGGACACACTGGTGCGCCAGCAGTTTGACTTAATAGTCTGCCTGGGTAACACGCTTCCAATTCTTGGAAATAGAAGGAATGTCAAGCTTGCGTTAAAAAATACTCGTAAAAAGCTTGCTGCCGGTGGTCTTGCAATTTTCCAGTTCTTAAATTTCGAGCCAAAGATAATGGAGAAAAACAGGTTTTATGCTCCTAAAATATTAAGCAAGGATGATAAAAAATATATTTTCATAAAGCATTTCGAATTTGGTAAAATTAATACAAGAGCGGATTTTTTGATAACCCAGCTAAGCAGTGATGACAAAATCGAAAATTTCTTTGTCCATACATCATACTTTTGCACTTTAAGAAAAAATCTTTTCTTAAAAATGGCGACCAATTCAGGATTCAAAAAGATTGAACTTTTAGGAACTGGTGGATTAGGAGAGTTCAATAAAAATACCGATATAAGCCTTTACGCACTTATGCATAATTAACTATGCATGCTCCTGTCCATACATACAAAACTTTAAAATATTGCAGATGATGCATTTGGGTTTTTTTGCCTCACAGATAGTCCTTCCATGGGCTATAATCTCGTCTGAGAAAGAAGTCCATCTGTTTTCAGGCACTATTTTCATAATATCAAATTCAATTTTGGTTGGGTCTGAATTTGTAGTTAATCCGAGTCTCTGCGTTATTCTCTGAACATGAGTATCAACAATTATTGCCTGCTTTCCATAAATATTTGCAAGTACAACATTTGCAGTCTTTCTTCCTACACCTGCAAGCGAAGTCAGTTCCTCCATGTTGTCGGGAACTTTTGAATTGAACCTGAGCGCAATGTCTTTTGAACAAGCAACAATATTTTTTGCCTTGTTGTGATAAAAGCCTGTGGACCTGATATCTTCTTCAAGTTCAACAAGGTTAACATTTACAAAATCTTCCGGTTTTTCATACTTTTTAAATAGTTCCGGAGTCAACTTATTTACAAGATTGTCTGTACTCTGGGCTGAAAGGATGGTTGCTACAAGAAGCTGGAAAGCATCCTTATGCCGCAGTGTGGTTTCGGTTGCATCAGGATAATCCTTACTAAGTATCTCTAAAATCTTAGTGATGTTTTTTACCGCAGGTTCATATATGCCAATACTTATTTTTTTCATCTTCCCATCCTTTTTTATAATAGAATTCATTAGAAAATATTTTCAGGTTTTTAAAATTTCTATCAATTATACAACCAGGGAAGGTTTAATTAAAAAAAAGAATTAACCTATGGCTGCAGCCCTAGCTTTTTAAATCTTTTTTATTTTTAAGGTAGTTTGCAATTTCTTTTAAGGGTAAAGTATTGATGACATCTTCTTTTTCAAGCCATCCTTTTTGTGCAGTATTTACCCCAAACCTATATTCATATAATCCTTCAATACTGTGAGCATCAGGATTAATAAATATCTTTACTCCCTTTTCCTTTGCATATTTGCATGCTCTCCAGTCAAGATCCAGCCTGAATGGGCTTGCATTTATCTCAAGGTCAACCTTGTATTCTAATGCAGCATCAATTATTTCAATAATATCCACATCGTAAGGGTCACGTGCCAAAAGTAGCCTGCCTGTAGGATGGGCCAGGATAGTAGAATGCTTGCTTGACATTGCCCTTACAATTCTTTCAGTCATTCGTTTTTGGCTCATGTTGAAATTTGAATGAATTGCAATAATGACAAAATCAAATTTTTTAAGTATTTCATCAGGGTAATCAAGATTTCCATCTGAAAGTATATCTGATTCTATACCTTTAAATATTTTAAAATCTTTTTGTTTTGAATTTAGCAGGTCTATTTCGTCCAGGTAAGACCCTATATCTTCGTCTCTTATCCCACCTGCATAACTTGCAGTTTTGCTGTGGTCTGCGACCCCGCAATATTTAAACCCCATTTTTTTTGACTCGTTACAGGCCTGCTGCAGTGTCATATTTCCATCGCTTCTGTTGGTATGGAAATGGAAAAGGCCTTTTATATCTTTTACATCCACCAGTTTTGGGATTTTTTTGTTTTTTGCAGCTTCTATCTCGCCAATATTTTCTCTGAGCTCTGGTGGGATATAATCCATTGCAAAAACCCTAAAAATTTCCTCTTCACTTTTGCATTCTATCAGCTTGTCATCATTGAAAAGTCCATATTCATTCATTTTAATGTTAAATTTTTTAGCCATTGATCTCATGGCAGTGTTATGCTCCTTGCTGCCTGTAAAATGGTGCAGGGCGTAAGGGTACTGGCTGTCGCTAACTGTCCTGATATCTGCATTTACTTGCGATTTCAATCTTATGCTTGATTTGGTATCTCCTTTTGCGATTACTTCTTCTGCCTCTTCAACACTTGTAAACAGGTTCATCACTTCCTGGGGATTTTTAGTGCTTGCCACAATGTCGATATCTTTGACAATTTCATTTTTTCTCCTGATACTTCCACCCAGGCTGGATCTTATAACAAATGGCGAATTAGCAATTTTTGTATGCAGCTTTTGTGCTTCTTCTATCACATTTGCAAATAAGAATCTATCCTTGAATCTATTTAAAAGTTCGATCCCTTTAAGTATGTTTTCCTGCGTTTTTTGTCCAAAATTAGGCAGGTTCAATAATTTATTTTCAATGCAAGCATATTCAAGCTCACCAATGCTGGTTATTTCAAGATTATCATATAAATATTTTATTTTTTTTGGGCCAAGCTTGGGTATTTTCATCATCTCGAAAAGACCTGGCGGGGTGGAATTTTTAAGGTCTTCGTATAGTTTCAAACTTCCAGTTTCTGCAAGCGCCTTAATCTGTTCTGCAATATGTGTACCAATGCCTTTTATTTTCTTCAGTTCAGCGGCGGGAGTGCTTTTATTTATATCGATGTCAGACATTTCAAGTGCGCGGGCAGCATTAGCATAAGCTCTTATCTTGAAAAAGTTCTCATCCCTCATTTCGTAAATAATACTAATTTCGTTTAATAATTTTATGATTTCTTTTTTACCCATTGTTTTCTATTTATTGTTATAAATATTATGTAAATCTATTTAGCATTGTAAAAAACTGACAACCTTTTTATTGCTTTTATTTTTTCAGTTCTTTCAATTTTGCTGTCTCTAACAGCCCTGTGAAGAATTTCTTGGGATTTGTCGTGTAGATTTATTGTTCCGGTTTTCATATGATTATTATTTCAATCATGTCTTCGAGTAAGTGGCACAAAAGCAACATCACAGATCTTTGTTGTAGAAAGTTTGCCATTTTTCTTAGTAATTTTTAAAAGGACCTGATTCCATCCAGTAGGTCCTGAAGGAACAATCATGATTCCATCATTTTTAAGCTGATCAATTAGAGGCGGTGGAATTTCTTCAGGCGCAGCGGTGACGATAATTCTGTCAAAAGGAGAATATTCCTTCCATCCGAAATAGCCATCCCTGCCAGCCATCAAGATGTTTTTATAACTCGAAAGTATTTTTTTTGCCCTTTCGTAAAGCGGGATAACTATTTCTATGCTGTAAATCTGTTTTACAATTTCAGCTAATATAGCTGTTTGATAGCCTGAACCTGTACCTATTTCCAGAACAGTTTCATCTCCCTCCAACTCAAGACTTTCAGTCATAAGCGCTACTATATATGGTTGTGAAATAGTCTGGCCATATCCAATTGGGAGGGGCCTGTCATCATAAGCATCAGAATATGAATCTTCGTTTATGAAATTTTCACGCGGCACTTTGCCGAAAGCCTCAAGAACTTTCTTATCAGAAATCCCTCTTGCCATAATCTGCTGCGCCACCATTTTTTTTCTCAAGTCTTTAAAATCTATTTTTTCTCTCATTGTCCCTATTGGTATGTGCCAATTTTTTTAAAATTTTATGCTATAATATCTTGTTTTTAAAAATAGTTAAATATTAAATTAACTCGTTAATAGAACAAAATAATTTTAATTAATTATATCATCAAATTTAATATTTATTATTTGCTGTAAGTATTATTTGCAAAAACGAAACCGATGGATAAGAATCAAATTCATAATTTAAAACTAGCAACCACTCTCGCAAATCTGGCAGAAATTTATAAACAAAAAAGCGATGGCACCAAGGCTGCCATAGACTTGAATGTTGCTGCAAGAACCATAAGAGACTACCCTGGAAATATCTTCGATGCATATAACCGTGGATTTATAGCAAGTCTTCCTGGAATTGATGAAACGGCCTACGAGCTTATAGAGGAATTCTTTGAAACGGGCAGAATAAAATTATACGACGAAATAAGGGGGCAATATCCTGATGAACTGATAAAATTTATAAGAATCAGCGGATTAGGCAAAAAAAGGATATTTAAACTATATGAGCTGCTCGATTTAAAATCAATGAGTGATTTACGCCAAAAAGTGCATGAAACCGGTATATATAAATTAATACTTGAAAATACATCCCTTGATGAGGAGCATATAAACGAAATTCAAATAAAGAGGCTGATTGATTCTGTAGATTATTATTACTGCATCGAGGGTCTTACACCAAGAGGTTTTTTGGAATTTTTTGTTGAAAGTATAATGAATGAATTTGGCAGGATGAAGGAAGTAAAGAGGGCTGCATTTACAGGATCGATGAGAAGAAAAAAATCGTTTGTAAGGGATATCGACATCCTGCTGCTGCCAGAATTCAATACAGATGAATACGATAGTAAAAAAAGCGAATTATTACTAAAGAAATTATGCAATCTAACCTTTATAAATGAACTAACAGCAATAAATTCAAAACCTGATAATATCAGTGGCACATTCAAGACAACTCTCGGAATTGATATGGAAATTATAATTACTTGCTCGAAGGCGTGGCCTCTCGATCTCTTCTATACAACAGGCAGCAAGGAACATGTAAAAAGAGTTGAAGAAATAGCAATGCAAAGAGGGCTTTTTAACGGAAGCTCAATTCAGTTAAACTCTCAGCTAAAAATGAGAAGCAATAAACCAGAAGCTATAGCTGGTTTTGAAGATAATTCTGATGCAATAATCTATAAAATGCTTGATCTTCAATATATACCACCGGAATTAAGAGAAAACAATAATGAAATTGGACTTGCATTAAATAAAAGGCTTCCAGAGCTGATAAAACTAAAAGACATAAAGGGCGATCTTCATGTCCATTCATCATGGAGTGATGGCCTCATTGATTTTGATGAAATGGCCACAAAGGCAAAAGTTCTTGGTTATGAATATCTTGCAATCAGCGATCATTCAATTAGCAATATTTATGGAAAAGGCTTAAACGAAGAAAGAATTATTGAAAAGTTTGAATATATAAAATACTTAAAAGCAAAAACTAAAGTTTTAAAAATTCTCATGGGTGGAGAAGTGGATATAAAATCTATAGGTAAGATGGATTATGGTGAGCATATACTTGAACAGATGGATATAGTATTAGGTTCCATGCATTCAAATTATACAAACAGTTTTGAGGAAAACACCTTAAGGGTTATTAGCGCTATTGAAAATAGTAATGTTAATATTATTGCTCACCCCACAGGCGTAGTTTTTGGAGCCAGAGCTCCTTACTTGCTTGATATGGAAAGAATTATTGAAGCAGCAGCCACACATGGTAAGGCTCTTGAAATAAATTCCTATTTTATAAGGCTTGACCTGAATGAAAATTATTCGAGAAAAGTAAAAGCCATTGGTGGCAAGATTGCTATAAATACTGATTCTCACAGGCTAAATAACCTGGATATGATAAAGCTGGGTGTCGATGTGGCAAGGCGAGCCGGCCTTGAAAAAGAAGATGTTATTAATACGATGTCTCTTGATGAGCTTATGAATTGGAAGCAGAAAACTGCTCGCTATAAAAAATAACCACTGCTATTTTTCGTAGTATTTAAATACTTTTTTCTTGTTAAAATCTGGCATGAACAGGTCCTCTTTAGAAAGTGAAATAAAATCCTGTGTCCAGCCCTTTTCAAAACCCAGTTTTTCAGCATAATTTACAACATCCCAGTATTCGTCTTCATTTATTCTTCTAGAAAGCTTAGGGAAATTTAATGCTTTATATTCGGGATGATACTGCGCCATTATGCTTAAGGGTACTTCAATTGACAGCTCACTTTTAATGAAGTCCAGCGTTTCCCTGGTCCCGCTGATATTGTCAGGCATAACCAGAAGTCTTATTAGAAGACCTTTGTTTGCAACTCCGTTGCGACCGATCTTTAGATTACCGACCTGTCTGTACATTTCAACAACAGACTCCCTGTTGTTCTTGACGTAGTTTTTAATGCCTGAATATTTCTCTGCAGGCAAGTCACTGCTATATCTCATATCCGGCATGTAAATATCAATGATACCTTCGAGCGATTTAATAATTTTTGGACTATCGTAGCCTCCGGT
>JAHILC010000256.1 GCA_018897225.1 Actinomycetota bacterium | reverse complement strand
ACTACGGATATCATTGTTGGATTTCCCGGGGAGAGTGAGACTGATTTTATTGAAACTTTGGAGGCTGCCAAAGAAGTTAGTTTTTCAAAGATGCATATTTTCAAATTTTCAGCAAGAACAAACACGCTGGCGGCATCGATGGAAGGCCAGATTAGCGAGATTGTCAAATCAAATCGCAGCCAAATCGCAAGAAAACTTGGGGAGGAGCTTAGGAATACGTATATAAGATCCAATCTCAATAATGATCTGGAAGTCTTGTGTGAGGAAATAGATTCGACAAGTGGCTTATATAGCGGTACTTCCGGTAATTATATAAAAGTCTATTTTAAGATAAAACCTGATCAGTTACCCCCTGGATTGGCTGAGACAGACGCAGCCTTATCCATAAAAAACAAGCAGAATCATGTATTCGAAACAGTAAGAGGAAAACTTTTTAAAATCAAGGCAAAAGAATTGTATCGGGGCGGCCTGATGGGCGAGCTATCAGCAGATATTGAATTAATTTCCCAAGAGAGTATAATTTATTAGTTCTATGTTTTAATAAGAATTTTTTAATCATTTTATAAATCAATATCAAATATTTTACCAGGAGAAATATGGAAAATTGTTTATTTTGTAAAATTGTAAATAAGCAAATAAACAGTGAAATAGTATATGAAAATGATGACGTTCTTGTGTTTAAGGATTTATATCCAAAAGCCCCCGTGCACTTACTTGTCATACCTAAAAAGCATATAAGTTCTATTATGGAAATAGAAGATTTAAGCGACAAGCAGGTTAATGAGATGTTAAAGACCATTGCAAAAATTGCAAAAGAGATGGGACTTGATAGGGATGGCTTTAGAGTTGTTACAAATACGGGAGCTTCAGCAGGCCAGAGCGTTGACCATCTTCATTTCCATATACTCGGGAAAAGAAGTTTTAACTGGCCACCTGGTTAAAAACTATTTCCCGGCAAAGCATTCCAAAGGAGGAATTTTTGTATCAGACCAAACAAAAAATCACTCTTGATTTTACTAAAAACCATTCCATCGCAGAGCTGCTCGGCGATAGGGACAAACTAATCAAGATCATAGAACAAGAGTATAACGTTGATGTATTTGTGCTTGGAAATGATATTGAAATTGTGGGTAAAAATATAAATGTGCAAAAAGTTGTAAAATTGCTGAACGAACTCACATTACAAATCAACATAGGCCAAAAGATTGACACACAAAGGGTTGGTGATTCTATTAAAATTATGGAAGATAAATCTACGCTGAAACCACATGAGATTTTTGATGATTTTATAACAGTAAATAGCGGTAAAAAAATTAAGGCTCGTACAGAGGGGCAAAAAAAATACATGGAAGCTATCAGGAACAATACTATTGTTTTTAGTATTGGACCAGCAGGAACTGGCAAAACATATCTTGCTCTTGCAATGGCTGCCGGATCTCTCATACGAAACGAGATTGGCAGAATTATTCTGGTTAAGCCTGTAGTTGAGGCGGGAGAAAAGCTTGGGTTTTTGCCTGGTGATATCTACGACAAGATCAATCCTTATCTAAGGCCTCTATATGATGCGCTTTATGAGATGTTGAATATTGAGACTTTCCAGAACTATATGGATATGGGGATTATTGAAGTTGTACCACTCGCATATATGCGGGGAAGGACTCTTAATGATTCTTTTATAATTCTTGACGAAGCGCAAAATACCTCGCCTGAGCAAATGAAAATGTTTTTAACCCGGCTTGGATTTGGGTCTAAAATCGTAGTAACAGGAGATATAACTCAGATAGATTTGCCTCAGGAAAAGAAGTCCGGCTTGATACAGGTAAGAGATATCCTGGATAAGATTAGTGGTATAGAATTTGTTTATCTGACGTCTAAGGACGTTGTAAGACATTCACTTGTACAGAAAATAGTAGATGCTTATAAAATATATGAAGAAATCTTGGTTAGTGAAAATTTAAAAAACGGTAACTGAAAAAAATGGCAGCAAGGAATAAAAGCTTAAAAAATAGAACAGAAGAGATTATAAAGACAGATGAAGGCACGCCTTCAAAAAATCCGCAAGGTTTTTTCAGGAAGTATTTCTCTTTTAAAAGCAAAATTGCTCAGCGAATCTATATATTTGCATTCAGCGTTGTGGCAGTAGCTGCAATGCTCTCATACAACTATACACCGAATATAGGAATTGAGCTTGGAAAGCCAAGCCCCAGGAGCATTAAGGCAAATAAAAACGTCCAGTTTGAAGATTTCGTAAAAACTGCAGAGGCTAGGAATAAAAATGAAGCTCAGGTAGAGGATGTATATGTTTACGATCCAAGTATTTTAAACGGGCAGGAAGGCGCCCTGTATCAGATAAAATATTTTTATTTGTTAACTCAGATAGTAAGCAAAAAAGACGATAAGCCAATCGAAGAAAAGGTTTCGTACCTTACGAACCTGTTTGGGAATGAATATCCTGAAACTACAATAACTGCTGCATTAAACCTTTCGGTAGAAGAAATAAAATCGCTTATGGAGGAAACTCAGATTCTTGCCAAGGACATAATGAAGGATAAAATCAAACCAACAGAAGTTGATTTTATAAAGAATGAGGTTTCAAAACTTGTAGAGCAGGATAATAATTTAAATTATAAATATTATCCTGTCGTCACTTCAATTCTTCAAAGCAATATCAAAGCTACTGCTGTTTTTGATCCTATTGCCACTGAGCGGGCAAAAGAACAGGCTCGAGTAAGCACGCCGTCGCATATGGTAAATATTGTTGAAGGCCAGATAATTGTTACGGAAGGCGAGATTGTAAATGATGATGACATAGCCATACTTCAAAAATTGGGGTTGCTTGAGCGTGAAATTAATTGGGTAAGATATCTTTATATTTTTCTTATATCTTTTATTGTGGTTTTT
>JAHILC010000255.1 GCA_018897225.1 Actinomycetota bacterium | reverse complement strand
TCATTGTTGATATAAAAAATATAAAAAATCCAAAAGTCGCTGGCTCTTGCAACATTCCGGCAAATTCATGGAGTGTATTTGTTAAAGATAGTTTTGCTTATACAACGAGCAGTGTAATGGACGAAGAAACTAAAAGTTACAGCAACAGCGTACTGCAAGTTATAGACATAACTATTAAAAATGCTCCCTTATTAAAAGGAAAATGCAGCATTCCTGGAGGCGCGTGGGAAATTGACACAAAAGACAATTTTCTTATTATTTCCAATAACGAGGGCGGAGTAAATATTATAGATATCAATGACAGCAATAATCCAAAAGTAGTTAACAGCCTTAACACCGGCGGAAATTCTTATGATATAACAATAAGCGGAAATTATGGTTATATCGCAGACGGGTTTGAAGGATTTGTCATAATAGGTCTTCAAAAGGAAAAACCAGAGGAAGAAAATATTACAGCAGGGGATGGCAGCAATGAGGCAAATACGGCGCCTCGTGCAGTTATCAAGGTTTTTGGCGATAAAATAAATATAGTTGATTTTATTGCAGACAATCCTGTTTATTTCAGCGCCCGGGATTCTTTTGATCCGGATGGTGACGATATAAGCTATAAGTGGTATGTAAATGGAACTGAAGTTTTAAACAATTACCCACAAAATTCCATAATTTCAGAATCGGACGAGGAGCTGGCTTATTTATTCCAAAAAAGAGGCGATTTTGAAATTTCCCTGGCTGTTTCAGATGGAAACCTAACAAGCCAGGCTAAAAAACAAATAAAAGTTGAAAATCAGTCTGCTGTCATCAAACAAATAAAGGAGCACAATTTTGATATAGAGATTGAATGCAGGTTGGAGAACAAAGGCGTCTCTAATTTAAAAGATATTGAATGTTATTTGAGGACACCACAAACTTATGATCCTTTCCAGGTTATAAACAGCATCAAAACCAACATAACAGGCGTTGAAGAGGTATTTGACGATAGCTGGAATTTGCTCTCTCATTTTAAGTTTGGTAAAGGCGCTGTTGTAAAAAAAGGTGGAATGTTAAAAGCAATAATAACAGCCAGCGTAACAATGTATGAATATTCATTTCCTGCCATTGATTCGGCAGGTAAGAATTATGAGCCAGGTGATGAAGACCTCAGTATTTATACAACAGATGATTTGTTTATAGATTCTGACAATCCTATAATAATAGAAGCTGCAAAGAAGACAGTCGGCGATGAAACAGACCCGGTAAAAAAGGCTAAGAAGCTTTACAAATATGTTGCAGCAAAGCTCAGGTATGATTTTGCCCGAGCCAAAGAAAACTATGATTTCATGTATGCTTCTGAAATATTAAAAATAGGCAAGGGAGTGTGCGCTGATTACGCAATATTATACGCAGCTCTTCTAAGAGCTTCAGGCATTCCAGCCAGGGTTGTTGGGGGTATTCCTTCATTTTTAATATTGAGTGAAAAGGGTCAGGAACTTGATGTAGGTCATGCATGGACAGAAGTTAAGCTGCCCGGTTATGGCTGGATTCCGATAGATATAACGCAGGAACAAGGATTTATGAATGCCGATCATTTTCTTAACCTTGCAACAGAGAAGGGTTCGAGCTTCTTGTATGAGAGCCAGACAATGGATTGGACAAGTTATTATTTCGATGGGTTTAAGTATAAATGGGAGGGCACGGAACAGCCGGAAGCTGAGCAGTCTTTGATATATAGAATAAAAAACCTGGCATTATCAGACATGCAGGTTTATGGCGGTTAATAAATACTAAAGCAAAATAATTATCATGGAAAAACTTGCTATTGTAACAGACAGCAGCGCCGACATCCCTGATGAGCTGATAAAAAAATATGATATTAAAATTGCTCCCCTATACATACATACAAGGGGGAAAGAATTCAGGGATAAGATAGATATTACCAATAATGAAATTGTCAAGAAAATTTTTTATACTAAGGGAACTACCTCAAATTTTATTGGCCTTAATCCTCTATGCCATAATAAAAAAAAGAATCATACAAGCAATTGATTACAAAGATTCAAAAGTTTTTTTTGTTAAGGATTTTCCTGGAGGGATATCGCTATCTTTTATGATTTTTTTAGATAACATCGATTTAAATAATCAAAGAGCGATAAAACATGAGTATGGTCATACAATTCAATCTCTCTGTCTCGGTTGGTTTTACCTTTTAATCGTCGGAGTGCCTTCTATTATAAGAGTAAGTACCTGGAATCATTACAAGCTT
>JAHILC010000254.1 GCA_018897225.1 Actinomycetota bacterium | reverse complement strand
AATTCCCTTTGCCCAAACTTCTACGAGCGAATTTTCCCACACCTGGGGCAGGGTTTTACCTTCAACTTTCAAGACAGGGATATCTCCTCCGCTAAAAACGGCATTCCCATTTTCTTTTTCTTTTTCAATGTCCACCTTGTCACTCTCCTTTTTATGTTTTTATTTATTACTGGTTCAATCTTTATTGATGTAAATAATAAAAAAATAAAATTTTATATGTAAAAAATCAAAAAAACTTATAAATAGTTTACCATAAAATTTCCTGGAAATTACCTTAATTATTTTCCCTTATCTTTGGTATTTATGTAATATTAAACAAATTTATGGTATCCTTCAGTTATTATGGCGAAATATCACGATTTAAAATTTGCAGTACTGGGAGCAGGACATGGCGGCAAAGCAATGGCTGCTCATCTTGCTATTAAAGGTTTTAAGGTTAATCTTTACAACAGAACTTATTCCAAAATTCATCCAATACTTAAATTAAAAGGAATAGAGCTTGAAGGCGAAGTGAGCGGTTTTGGAAAGATTGATGTTGTAACTGATAATATAGAGGAAGCTTTAAAGGATGCAGATATTATTATGGTTGTTGTACCTGCTTTTGCTCACGGTTCAATTGCTGAGCGTTGCGCTCCCTACCTAAAAGATGGACAGCTGGTTGTTCTAAATCCGGGAAGAACTGCAGGAGCGCTTGAATTTTTAAATGTTTTAAGGGAAAGAGGAAACTACAGTGATGTAATTATTTCAGAAGCCCAAACCTTCATTTATGCCAGTAGAGGTATGGGACCAGCAACTGCAAAAATTTTCAGGATAAAACAAGCAATACCTGTTGCAGCAATTCCAGCCATTAAGACAGACATGGCCATAGATATGCTAAACGAAGCTTATCCGGAATTCATCTCAGGAGCAAGTGTCATTGAAACAAGCTTTAATAATATGGGAGCTGTTTTTCATCCCGCAATAACAATATTAAATGCGAGCCGTATTGAATCTACCCTCGGTAATTTCCAGTTCTATATAGAAGGCGTGACACCGTCAGTGGCAAAAATACTTGAAGTCGTGGATAAGGAACGAGTTGAAGTCGCCCATGCCTTGAAATGCAAGAATGTATTATCGGCAATGGACTGGCTTTCAATGGCTTATAATGTCATAGAAGACAGTTTATTTGATGCCATTCACAGCAACCCTGGATATAGAGGCATAATGGCTCCTCAGACTGTCAATGTTAGATATATTACTGAAGATATACCGATGAGTCTTGTTCCAATTTCTGAATTCGGAAGAATTTTCGGGGTTGACACGACTGCAATTGATTCCCTTATTAATCTTGCCAACATCATATTGAAAACAAATTTTTGGAAAACAGGCAGAAATCTAAAAAGGCTTGGACTTGAAGGCTTGAGTCTGGAGCAGATAAGAAATGTTTTCATTGACGGCAAAATAAGCAAGTAGAAATTGTGCGTAAATATAAAATCATAAAAAACACAAACTATGAAAAAGATACTTGGCGCTGCTGTGGGAGGATGTGTTCACGTTGCAGGAATCTTGAGCTTTCTTTCAAGTGCAAATAAAATTGGATTTCAAACCAAATTCCTGGGAACCGCTGTCAGCGCAGAAAACCTTTTAAAGGAAATAAACAATTTCAAACCGGATATCATTGGCCTAAGTTACAGGCTTTCACCTGAGAGCGCGGAAAAAATTTTTTGGCAATTAAAACGAAAACTTGACTTAAACTTAAATAAGTCTGCTAATAAAAAAGTGTCGCTTATTCTTGGAACGACAAAGCCGGTAGCAGCTGCCCTGAAAAAAGCAGGACTTTTTGAAATGTTTGAATATGTTTTTACAGGTGGTGAAAAAGTTGTCGAAATTGAAGCCTTTTTAAAGAATATTCAGGAAGAAAGCAGATACTGGCACCGAAAAAAATCTGATAGATTAAAAATTCTGGATAGTATAAAACCAGCAACTCCCCCTCAAAATTTGCCGGACAGGATCAAACTTAAAAAGCCCTTTCCACTGCTAAGACATCATTTTGGCAGGCCAAGTCTTGAAGAGACAATTGAAGGAATCAAAATAATAGCAGAAAGCGGCTTAATTGATATTGTATCAATAGGACCAGACCAGAATGCTCAGGAATTCTTTTTTAACCCTGAAAAAATGGATAATAAAAAGGATGGGGCTGGTGGCGTTCCAATAAGAACCGCTGAAGACCTTAAAATGCTTTATTCTGCATCAAGAACTGGAAATTATCCGCTCATGAGATGTTACAGCGGCACTAACAATATTTTAAAGTTTGCTGAAGTCCTGACTAAAACAATTAATAATGCATGGTGTGCTGTTCCGTTATGCTGGTACAATGAGCTTGACGGCAGGAGCACAAGGAAACTTGAAGATTCCATTGCAGAAAATCAATCCGTAATGAAATGGCACGCACAAAGGGATATCCCGGTTGAGGTAAATGAATCGCATCAATGGAGCTTAAGATACACTTCAGATAGTGTAGCAGTCGCTACCGCATACCTTGCAGCTTACAATGCAAAAAAAATAGGGGTTGGTACTTATGTGTCGCAATATATGTTCAATACGCCTCCTGAAACCTCCTTTACAATGGATCTTGCCAAAATGCTTGCAAAGATTGAAATGATTGAAGCATTAGATGATGATAATTTTAAATCCATACGCCAGACAAGAACAGGGTTGTACAGTATGTCAGGTACTTTTAAAGAAAATAAGGGCCAGCTTGCAGCATCTACCTTGCTTCAAATGCAGCTTGACCCTGAAATCGTACATGTTGTTGCATTCTGCGAGTCTGAACATGCTGCCAAGCCTGATGATATAATTGAAAGCGCTGAAATAGTAAAAAAAGTAATTGAAAATTATTTAAATGGATGCCCTGACATGAAGAACGAAAGAAGTGTTAAAGAAAGAAAAGCACGGTTAATTAGTGATGCAAATTTGATTATAGGCGCTATTAAAAAACTTGACTCGTCAAAAAAATATGAAGATCCGCTGGTAATACCTGAAATCATCGGGAAAGCTATAAGAACCGGCATACTCGATGCTCCACATTTGATTGGTTCCAGCGCTGCAAAAGGAAAAATGAATACCATGTTTTTCAACGGCGCTTGCATGGCAGTTGATGAATTTTACAGGCCATTAAGTGAAGCTGCAAGATTAGCCCAAATATTATTTTAAGCTATCAGATTTTTTTATTTTTGATTGGGTACTTATTTCTATGCCGCCAGATAAACGTAATCCAATATTTATTACCCAGGTTATAAAAACTATAAAAAGTCCAAATATTACTGAAAATGCCAGACCTGTTAATGCAAAAAATATGAGTGCAGCTATGCCGCTGGTAAAATTATTGAGAAACCCTAAATTCAAGCTGCTTAAAATTACACCAAATTTAAGCCCCCCTGGAATAAACGAAAATCTCTGTTCTGCAAAATAAATTATTATTCCAAAAATTAAAATTATTCCAAAAAAAATTAAATATGAAAGAAGAAAATTTTTTAACATGGATTTCAATCCAAATCTTCTCAGAATAACTCTGTCATGTCCTTTTGCAGTTGAATTGCTCCTGGTTTTATTTTCCAAATCACCCTTGTTTATGAAAGGCGTTATATCTTCTTCCTTATCTGAAGCTTTCATAACACGCCACTCCATCTCAATTTTTGCATTAAATTTCTTTAATAGTATACTTTCAATTCTTTTTAGCGCAAGTTCTATATTGCCAATTGTTGTTCCTAGAAATAGCATTAAAAAATTGCTTTCTTCAGTTTTTAAATATACATCTGTACTCCTGAGATTCTTAGTTAAAATGCTTGAAAATTCAGATAAAAAATCATCTTTATTATCAAAACACAAAAGGCTGATGACTGCGTCAAGATTTTTAATCCAAAGCCTGATCAAACAATATTTAGTCTTATCTTGCAAACCCCTTAAATTTTCAAGGTAAAGCATTTCCTTAAATATATCGGAATAAGCTTTATCGTTACTATCAGAGTTATCCATTTTAATTATTTCATTCTTATTTTCGCCATTAAAATCTGTCATTTTATTTTCCATTTTTTGGTTTAATAATTTTTAATTTCATTTCTATTGGCTCATCACTTTTAAAACTTCCATTACCCTTAGTATTGCCGGTCCTATTACTATTATCATCAGAGCAGGTAAAAGGAAAAGAATGGTCGGAAAAACAAGTTTTACAGGAGCTTTAATTCCCTTTTCTTCGGCTGCTTGTCTTCTTTTTATCCTCATTTCACCAGCCTGGATTCTAAGTACTTTACCTATTGAAATACCAAAAATATCTGCCTGTATAATTGATAATATGAAAGTATTCAAGTCAGTGACATCAGTGCGCTTTGTTAAATTGCGAAGAGCTTCTTTTCTTGAAAGTCCTATTTCCATTTCTTTTATAACTCTTTTAAACTCTTCGCCCAGTGTTCCCTTAATATTTTCTGCAACTTTATAAAGAGCCATATCAAAACCCAAACCAGCTTCAACACTGATTGTCAGCAAATCTAATGCGTTTGGCAGGCTTTTCCTGATTCCTTCCTGCCTCTTTGCGGTCTTGCTCTTTAAATAATAATCAGGGAATATATATGAAACCGGCACCAGTAAGATTAAGATCATTTTTAATGTTGTCGGAACCTTAAAAAAGATTGAAATAAAAAAAAGCGCCAATAAAAATACAAAGGGCATAAAAAATTTTATTCCCAGGAACACATCAACTTTAACGTTATCTCCAATCCCGGCAAGTTCCAGCCTTTTACTTACAGATTCAACCAGGTTCCTTGGTAAAAACTTCCTGAATATAGACAGGAACTTCCTGAAAATAGGCAGCACGATTCTTTCAACAAAAGTAGGGTTAGGGTGATGCTTTTTTCCTTTGGTATCAAAAAAAGATAATTTTCCCAGGCTGCTTGCCGGTGCATTTTTTTGAAATGCCGGCATGCTGAAAAACAAGGTTAATAAAAAGACCGCTGCAAAAACAGCTCCTAATATAATAAAAAATATCATTTGCATATTTTTTCCAATCCTAATACTCGATTTTTATTATTCTTAAAATCCACATAATACCCACTATCATTAAAACAATAGCTAACGCTAACATTCCCATACCCATTTTTGTAGTGACAAGTACACTAATATAAGATTTATTTATAATTGAAAGAATAATTGCAATACATATAGGCAACCCTATAAGTACATAAGCAGAGAGCTTACCTTCCGAAACAAGAGCCCTTATCTGCCTTAAAACCCTATCCCTTTCTCTTATTGTATTGGCAATGATATCCATGATTTCTGCAAGATTGCCCCCTACTTCTCTCTGAATGTTTATTGCCTTTACAACCCAGCTAAAAAGCTCACTGTTTATCCTGGTTGCCATATTTTCAAGAGCCTCTTTTTCAGGTAATCCTATCCTGATTTCACTCAAAGTTATTTTGAACTCTTCAGAGATAGGTGGTTTAGTTTCTTCTATTACCATTGCTAATGATTGGTTCAAACTGTAGCCTGCCTTTAAAGCTCCTTCAATTAGTTGCAAAGTATCGGGTAATTGCTCATTAAACTTTTTAAGTCTTTGTCCCGTTTTAAAATTAATGAATAAAAATGGAAAAAAAATCACAACCATTACAATCATTAGCATCAATGAGATATTCTTTGTTAGCAGGAAAGTAACAAGCGTAGATATGATCACTAAGGTTATATGTATGAATATAAATTCAGTACCCTTCAAGCTCATACCTGCACGTTTGAGTTTCTGGTCGAATAGTTCGCCGAATCTTCTTCCAGAAGATATTTTAGAAATGAAACCTGAAAGTCTTGATAGGGTACTCTTTTTCTTTTCTTTTTCAGCAAGTTCTGCTTCAAGATTTTTGCCCGTAGCGCTGTTTGCATAAGAATCAATTCTGCTCTTCAGACCTTTCTTGTTCCTCACCATGATGGTTGATATGAGATATATCAATAATGTAACACTTACAAAAACTAGAGCAAATATAACAGACTTAAACCACCATATGCCTGCAAAAGCATAACGAGTGTCTGCAAGTGGATCGCCTATTACTTTGCTTGCTGAATATGTATAAAAAGGATTCGGATATGTAATTTTTATTGAATCGTTGATATTAGATTTATTAATTGCTATTCCAATATCTATATTTTCTGTTCTTGGTTTTGTACTTTTAAAAGAAATTTTATATTGATTTCTGATTTTTTGAGATATCAGGCTATAAAAACCAGCCAGATCCTGGGAATTTGCTGTAGTTAAGAGCTCCCCGCCTGTCTCTTTTGATATCTGGCTGATATCTTTAGGATCGAAATCTTTCGACAACAAAGCTATGGAATAAACAATTACATTTTTCTCTTTGCTTTTCTGCACAACTTCACCAACATCGGAAAAACTTGCAGTATCTTTGCCATCCGATAGTACTATTAAATACCTGTGATTTATTTCATCGGAGTTGTTGAATTGATCTAATCCTTTTATAATTCCATCAAAAAGAGCAGTCTCGCCTGCCGCTGCAACATGTGAAATGGAATCTTTTAATTGCTGCTTGTTTGAAGAAAAGTTTGAATAAACAATAGCCTTATCTGAAAAACCAATAACTGCTATTCTGTCGCTGCCTCCCATTTCATCGATGAAAGTATTTGCAGCATTGATGGCATCTATTATAGGACTTCCCTTCATGCTTCCGCTTGCATCAAGAACAAGAACTATTCCAGCAGGCTCGTTTATTTCGCCAATTTTCGCAAAATCAAAATTCTTAACAGGTTCGTTATTTTCTGTTATGGTAAAATTGCTTTTATCCAGACTGCTAAGTCCCAGTAAAGAACCTGCTTTGAAATTAAGATAAATATTTATTTCGGGATATTTCTTCGTATCAATATCCTTGATTACTATTTGCTCAGATTCCTGGGATAATTGCTGAGAGCTGCTTTCTGTACCTTGCGCAAATACAAATGAATTCAGAGCAAAAAATACTACACCAGTTATAAATACAAATATAATTATCAGTCCGTATGTTATTTTTGATTTTTTAAATTTATTATTTCCAAGCATTTTTATTCTTCTCCTAAAAACATGCTGCTCGAAAAATCAATTCCATAATCCTGCAGCCTGGTTGAGAATTTGGGACGAAGTCCTGTTGGTTTTAGCGCTCCTTTAAATCTGCCTTTTTCATCAATACCCATAGCAAAATCAAACTGGAATATATCCTGAAGGGTGATAATGTCTCCTTCCATTCCCTGCACTTCGGTTATTTTGACTATCTTCCTTGAGCCATCTTTAAGCCTGTTTAAATGTACAATCATATTTATAGCAGAAGATACTTGCTCCCTGATAGCTCTAACTGGCAGTTCTACTCCTGCCATTAAAACCATTGTTTCAACTCTGGATAGAACATCTCTCGGTGCATTTGCATGGAGTGTGCTTATGCTGCCATCATGTCCGGTATTCATAGCTTGAAGCATATCCAGCGCTTCTCCTCCTCTTACTTCACCAACAATTATCCTGTCAGGCCTCATACGCAAAGCATTTCTTACCAGGTCTCTGATTGTCACTTCGCCTTTACCTTCTATGTTCGGCGGCCTTGCCTCCAATCTGATAACATGCATCTGGTTGAGCTGAAGTTCTGCTGCATCTTCAATTGTAATAATTCTCTCATCATCTGGAATAAAAGAAGATAGAATATTAAGCATTGTTGTTTTACCTGTGCCTGTACCGCCGGACGTTATTATGTTAAGTCGTCCTTTAACACATGCTTCCATAAACTCTGCAACTTTTTTTGTGCATGTTCCCTTTTCAATAAGATCATCAATTGTAAAAGGAACAGCAGCAAATTTTCGAATAGTCATTACAGGGCCATTAAGAGTTAGTGGACTTATAATTATATTTACTCTTGAACCGTCAGGTAATCTTGCATCAACGTATGGTGACGACTCGTCAACACGCCTTCCAATCCTGCTTACTATCTTATCAATGATCCTCATTAAATGATTTTCATCAAGAAAAGACTTATTGGTTTTATAAATCTTCCCAAATTTTTCTATATATATCGAAAAAGGATTATTGATCATTATTTCCGTAACTTCCCTATCTCTCAGGAACTCTTCTATCGGGCCATGACCTACAATATCATCGATTATTTCACCTATGATTTTTGTTTTTTCTTCTATAGTCAGCGGAAAATCATTTTCGTAAACTAATTTTTGAGCGCTGAAACTTACTTTTGATTTCAGTTCAGCATCATTAATATTCTTTCTAAAAATAATATCTGAAAGCTCTTCAATCAATTTCAAATGGATATTTTTCTTAATATCCTCTATCTGCTTTTTTCTTAGCGGCAAAGCCTCTATTCTATGTGAGCTAAAATTTATGCTTAATTCTTCAACATTTTTTATTTTTTCCTGTAATCCCATTATTGTTTACCTTACCTTACCCTATACTTATGTTATAATTTTTTCTAAACCGGTAGTATATTCTTTATTGGATAATAAAATATCGGTTAATTTATATATATTGTTGCTGACTGCTGATCTTGGGAAGCTAATAAAGGCAGGTGTTCCTTTATTTATGCTTACTGGAACTATCCTATCGCTTGGAATCTTTGATTCTATCTTTCTGTTTATTGTTTTTTCAATTTCATCAATCTCAATATCAACCTTACTGTCAGCCCTATTTAATATTACTGTCAGTTTCTCTTTATTAAATTTCAGTTTATCCAGCACCTGAAGGCATATTTTCAAATTTTTTATACTTGGCAGATCCTTGGTACTTACTATAAACAAGTGGTCAATATTTTCTAAAAAGGACAGCACTACATCTGAAAAACCAAAGGGTGCGTCAATAACTATGTAGTCTCCAACCTTGCTTAATTCCTCCAGAACCTTTATGGAGACTTCGCTTCCTATAGTTTCGCATTGTGAAGGGTCTGTGGGTGAAGGTAATACTTTAATCCCTGACTTGTGAGTGGTCAGAAATATATTCAAAGTTTCAGGATCATACTTGTTTACAGTCATCAGATCAAAGATAGTATTCCTTGGATACAAACCCAGCATCAGGGCAATATCGCCAAGCTGGTAATTTGCATCAAATAATATTACTTCTTTTTTAGTGCGCTTCCTTAACGCAAGTGCAAAATTTATTGCAATAAAGGTGTTACCTGAACCACCTTTTGTGCTAAAGAACATTATCTTTTTTGAAAAACGTGTTACGTTGCTGACATTTTCAGATTCGGCTTCAAATACTACTTCTGCTCTTTCAATTGATTCTTTAAAATCTTTATTATCAAACGGAAACTCCAGAACATCATGTATATTTAATTTTAGAGCTCTCTTTAAGAGTTCGGTCGAAACTTCACTTGTAAGAAGTATGATTTTTACCAGGTTTAATGCCTGGCTTTGTGAAATTAAAAATTCCTCAAAATCATCCAATTTGTATGTCGGACCAATTAATACAAGTATCGGTTTTTTCTTAATTAAAAGCATCTCAATATCTCTGATATTTGTGCTGAACTTTATTGAGTCTATATTCTGGACATTTTTTAATAGGGCTACGACTTTCTGTATATTGTTTTCATCCTTATCGATTATACCTATTGGGATCTTCTTCATTTGTTAAAACTCCTATAAATTTAGTTATTTTATTTTTTATTT
>JAHILC010000253.1 GCA_018897225.1 Actinomycetota bacterium | reverse complement strand
CATATATTGTAATTTAAAGTGATATGTTATCCAAACAATATTATGGAAAATATTATATAATATTATTCTGATATTTAAATTAAAAATATTGTATTTCAATATAAATCTAATTTAAATGACTGAATTGTTGTTACATCTGATTTAGCAGTTCGGCAAGTCGTTAAAGATGCAAAGAATGCCTTTAGAAAAATTACATTAAATCATAATATTATTGCCTGGAGGTTTAACAAATTATGGACAATAATTTACAAAGCTATAACTTAGGTTTCTTAGACCTTATAATTTCCGAAGATAAAGAAAACAGTAAAGATCGTTCTGAGAAATACTTTGGCGCGGTACTTATAACAGACTCAACTGGTGTTCCTTTAGAATTCAGGTGTACACATCCAATAAAACCTGGTATTGTCCAAAAACAACTATATGGAAAGATGCTGCTGCCTTATGTTTCTGTTACATTGTGTGGTCTCCCACTTCTAAATTCCCTAAATATTAAACCTTCACTCTTGATAGTAAAAAAAGATTGGTTTTTAGAAATAAGAGAGAAAAGTGATATCCCTATAGTTTTTATAAAAACATCCGGAGAAACATCCGGGGAACTTTTGGATTTTCAATCAACTGCAACTGCAGACAGCGCAGACATGCTATTCTCTGAAATTATTGATGACAGGGTGGGAAAACTTAAACCAATTAACCTATATGTCAGGAATAAATATAGAGAAGATATTAGAAATAACATTGAGAATTTAAAAAATATCTTTTATAAAATTGATCCGCTTGAACCATTTGATAGAATCCTGAAGGCTTTGGAAATGATATCAACTCAGGATGAGAGGTTTAGGTAATGCTTCTTAATAATTACTTTAAGCAATTCAAAATTGATTATTTTAAAAAAATTCCTTATTCAGTTTTAAAGAAAATTTATCCCTTCAAACAAATAAAAATATTCCAAATAAATACTTCTGTCTTAAATATCAAAGAGCCAGTGTTATTTTTTTTTGAAATATATTCCACTCTTAAAGAAGAGATTTCGGATAATTATTGCTTTAGTTTACCAGATATATCTGCTTTTTCACTTGATGATAATTTGACTGATGATTTAGTACCTGTAAATTTAATTGATTACCTGGTTCAAGTTCCACTAATTGAATATTTTGAGATAAGTTTAACAAAACCTTTAAGAAGTGGAAAAGTTTATACTGAAGATAAGAAAGAAAAAAATACCTCAATTACTATGTTATTTAAAAATAATGAGGTAAATGAAAGATGTGTTCATGGTTTAGTGAAATCGTGGTGTTCTACTTGCAAAGAACAGAAAATTAGGGAAATAAGAGAGAAAGGACATATACAAAGTAAATTTAATGTTTTTGATTTAATTTTTCCTATCCTTCAACCTCCACTTGGTGATAATTTTGACAATACGCTGGTTTTGCCTGATGGAAAGAGTCTTTATAATTTTCAAATTTTTGGTGTGAAATTTTTAGTTAATAATACAAGAGCACTGCTTGGTGATGAAATGGGATTGGGCAAATCAATTCAAGCAATAATGGCACTAAGAGTTTTGTACCGACAAGCTGCCTTAAAATTTGGCTTAATTGTATGCCCAAAATCAGTTTTAATTGATTGGGAGAAAAAACTGAAAGAATGGTCCCCGGAATTGAGAGTATTGCGAATTCATGGACCCAAAGAACAGAGAAGAATAACCTGGAAATCTCCTGCACATATCTACTTAACAACTTATGAAACTTTAAGATCGGATTTACCTGATTTTCTTGCAACTGTCAGTTATAACTTAGATCCTAAGAGAATTAATGAGGTAAGCAACTACGAATTCATAATTCTTGATGAAATCCAAAAAATTAAGAATCCTAATACTGAAATTTATAGGTCTATAAAAAAAATTAATGCTAACATCAGATGGGGCCTTTCCGGGACACCTTTAGAAAATAAAGCAGAAGAACTGATATCCATCTTTTCTTATTTGATTCCAGGATTATTAAGATATGAAGAAGCTTCAAGGCATTATTATATCAGGGATAAAATTAAACCTTACTTTTTAAGAAGAAGAATTAAAGAAGCATTACCCGAGTTACCGGAAAAAATCCAGGACGAAATCTGGCTTGAACTTACAGAAAACCAGAGGAATACTTATGACACCGCAGAAAGAGAAGGAGTGATTAGGCTGCATAGAATGGGAAATGAAATCACAATACAAAACGTTATTGCTCTAATTAGTAAATTAAAACAAATTTGTAATATAGATCCTGATTCAGGTGAAAGCTGTAAGTATGATTATTTATATGAAAATTTAAATGAAATTGTTGAAGATGGTAATAAAGCATTGGTCTTCTCACAATTTCCTAATGTAACATTGAAAATAATAGAGCCACATTTAAGAAAATTTAATCCATTATTTTTTGATGGTTCACTATCAGATATTAAAAGAGATGAGTATATAGAAAGATTTCAAAGAGAAGATAAAAATAAAATAATGCTTATGTCTGTAAAGGCTGGAGGACAGGGAGTTACGCTCACTAATGCAAATTATGTATATCATTTTGATCACTGGTGGAATCCTGCAACTGCTGATCAGGCAGAAGGAAGAGCACACAGAATAGGCCAGAGCAAGACAGTTTTTGTAACGCACTTATATACTTCTGAAACAATTGAAGAAAGAATCTATGACCTTTTAGAGGAAAAAAAACATATTTTTAAAAATATTATTGATGATTTAAGCGATACTGAAAGTATTAAAAAGATTTTAACCATCGAAGAATTATTTAGCTTGTTCAACCTAAAAAAGCCGCCTCGATATAAAGACTAAAATAATTGAAGAACTCGTTGAAATTAAAGAAGATAAATCATTCATATTTATTATTTAAATTTTTTAGTCTTTCTTCTTCCTTTTGTCATTTTTAGAATCTTTATGTTCTTTCACAAAATTTTCAAGTGTGCTTATATCTTTCGCCTTGTAAGAATAATCATCTGTATTCTTTTCTTCCCATGTTAATTCAGTAGGACCAGTTTTGCCTGAATTTATAATTATTACCATGAAATCATTACCTCCTGGTATTAATATTAACAAAAAATAAAAATTAATTTAAGTAAAAATTCCAAAATACCTTATACTTATTAATTCCAGCAAATACCTCACATTTGTTATTATATATAATTAATATTATGCTATAATACAAAATTAATATGAGTAATAAAACTAATTACGCGTTCATTGATGGCCAGGATTTACATATTAGCACTTGTAAATTTGATTGGAATTTTTCATATGAAAAATTTATGACCTTCCTTAAAAAAAATTTATATATTGAAAAAGCATTCTATTTCATTGGGTACACAGAAGATAGAAATTGTACAAGATATAAAGAATTAAGAATAATTGGTTTTACCTTATGTTTAAGAAAGCCCGTCCAAAGATTCATTTATGGTAAGAAAGAAATAAAAGCCAATGTTGACTCTAACCTAATAACCCACTCTTTAATTAAAATTAATAAACATGATAAGGCAGTAATTGTCGCAGGAGATGGTGATTATT